>NZ_JBSGYQ010000018.1:0-115356 GCF_053610585.1 Streptomyces sp. NPDC054887
GGCTGGTCCCTGCGCAGGCAGGGACCAGCCGGCGGGCGCCTGCTGCCTTGTGGCGAGCGGCGGACGCGGCCTGTTCATCGTGGACACGCTCGCCACTCGCCGGGGCGACGACCACTCCGGCGCCGGGCACACGGTGCGGGCCGCATCGGACGTCAAGCCGCACACCGGCGCCCCTTCCGCGCCCGAGTGGCACGTCACAGCGGCGAACCCGATCCAGGACCGATCCGATCCACCCGGTGCCGCGAACAGGTGCTGACCCGGCCGCAGTCGGTGACGCGACACACACAACGAACGACGGAGAACCATGCAGCGGCGGAACATAGCAGTGGTGGGCTCAGGCGTAGCCGGCCTGACCGCGGCGTACATTTTGCAGAAAACCTGTGACGTGACTTTGTACGAGGCGGACACCAGGCTCGGTGGCCACGCGCACACGCACGAGCTGCGCTCGCGGGACGGCCGGCCGCTCCGCGTCGACAGCGGCTTCATCGTGCAGAACGAACGGACTTACCCGCTGCTGCTCCGCCTGTTCGCCGAGCTCGGGGTCACCACCCAGGACTCCGACATGAGCATGTCCGTGCGCTGCCAGGGCTGCGGCCTCGAATACGCCGGAGCGCGCGGCCTGGCCGGTCTGCTCGCCGGACGCAACGCGGTGCGCGGGAGCTTTCTCAGGCTGCTCGCGCAGGTACCCGTCTTCCACAGGCAGGCCCGCCGCGTCCTCGCCTCGGGCAGCGAACCGGCTCACACCCTGGGCCAGTTCCTCGACGACGGCGCCTACACGGCCTACTTCGTCTCCCACTTCGTCGTACCGCTCGTATCGGCGGTCTGGTCCTGCCCGCCCGAGACTGCGATGCAGTACCCCGCCCACTACCTGTTCCGCTTCCTCGAACACCATGGCCTCCTGTCCGTCACGGGCTCCCCGCAGTGGAAGACGGTGACCGGCGGGTCCGTGGAATACGTGGACCGGATCGCCAAACAGCTCACCACCGTGCGCACCGGCACCCCCGTACGAGGTGTGCGGCGCTTCGCGGACCGTGCACGGGTGACCACTGATGACGGCGACGCCCAGGACTACGCCGCCGTGGTGATCGCCGTCCACCCCGATCAGGCGGTGCGGCTGCTCACCGACCCGACGAACGACGAGCAGCGGCTGCTCGGAGCGTTCCGCTACTCCCGCAATCCGACGGTGCTGCATACCGACACCGCACTGCTGCCCCGTTCCACCGCCGCACGGGCGTCGTGGAACTACTTCATGCCGTCCTGCGACTCGCCTGCTGACGCCGTGCAGGTCAGCTACGACATGAACCGACTGCAGCACCTGGGCGCCGGCAACGACCACCTCGTCACCCTCAACGGAGACGGGCGGGTCGATCCGGCGAAGGTGGTGGCACGCATGGTGTACGAGCACCCCGTCTTCACGCCCGAGTCCATCACCGCGCAGCAGGGCCTGGCGCGGCTGAACACGGACGTGACCGCGTTCGCCGGGGCTTACCACGGCTGGGGGTTCCACGAGGACGGCTGCCGCTCGGGGGCCGAAGCCGCAGCCGCCCTGGGGGCGCGGTGGTGACGGCGACGTCCGGTTCGGCAGTCCTGCCAGTGGTGCCCGCACTCTACGACTGCGTCGTCTCCCACGCTCGCACCGCGCCCTTCAGCCACAGCTTCACTCACCACACGTACATGTGGCTGGTGGACCTGGACCGCATGCCAGTGCTGCCGCGCCTGCTTCGTCCTCTCGCCTGTTTCGATCCACGCGACCATTTCGCTGGGTCGGCCACCTCCATCCGTGACGGGCTCGGTGCCTACCTGGCTGAGGAAGGGGTGTGCTTGGACGGAGGCCGGGTGCTGATGCTCGCGCACGCGCGCGTGCTCGGGTACGTCTTCAACCCGATCACCGTGTATTGGTGCCACGACCGCACCGGCGCTCTCGTCTGCGTGGTCACCGAAGTGCACAACACCTACGGGCAGCGACACTGCTACCTGCTGCGGACCGACGAAGCCGGCAGAGCCGAGGTGTCGAAGGACTTCTACGTCTCGCCGTTCTTCCCCGTCGACGGCTCCTACCGCATGCGCCTGCCCCTCCCGGGCCGGCACCTCGACCTCACCGTCCAGCTGCGCCGCGGCCCCGCGCGCCCGTTCACCGCGAGTGTCCGCGGAACACACCGGACGGCGACGACCCGGCGGCTGCTGGGGGCCTCCCTGCGCCGCCCCTGGTCCACCGCCGCCGTCTTCGCCGGCATCCGCCGGCACGGCCTGCACCTGCTCCTGCGCGGACTTCCCGTACAACCCCGCCCCCTCTCCGGACGCAAGAAGGCGTGAAGTGACAGCTCCGACCACCCGTGACATCAACCGCGTCGCTCTGCCGGCGCAGCGGACCAAGCCGATCGAGACGAGCGACGGCACTCCTTGGCCGGACATCACCCGCCTGCCGCACACTTCACGTGCGCGGACCGCCGCCGCCCGCCTGATCCTGAACAGCGCCTTCGAGCGACTGCCGCTCAGGGTCCGCCTGGGGCATCAGCCCGTCCCCTCCGGAAGCGGGCCACTGCTGCACATCAAGGATCCCGACGCGTTCTTCCGGCGCATCGGCGCCGACGGGTTGATCGGGTTCGGCGAGTCGTACATGGCGGGGGAGTGGACCGCGGACGATCTCGTCGACGTCCTCACCGTTCTCGCAGCGCACGTCGACGACCTGGTGCCCGGACCTCTTCGGCGGTTGCGCCGCCTGTGGGCCCGGCGCCGTCCAGCCGACCAGGGCAACAGTCTTGCCGGGGCCCGTGACAACATCCGCCGCCACTACGACCTGTCGAACGACCTGTTCGCCCTGTTCCTCGACCCGACGATGTCGTACTCCTCAGCGCTCTTCCCCGCTCTTCCGGCGACGAGCGAGAGCTTCGCCGCGGCCCAGCACCGCAAGATCGACCGGCTGCTCGACCTGGCGGGCGTAGGCCCGGGAACCCGCCTGCTGGAGATCGGTACGGGGTGGGGCGAACTGGCGCTGCGCGCCGCGGAGCGCGGCGCCCGGGTGACGACCGTGACGCTCTCCGCCGAACAACAACGCCTGGCCCAGGACCGCATCCGGGAGGCGGGGGTGGCTGAGCGGGTGACCGTGGATCTGCGCGACTACCGCCAGGTGCGAGGCACCTTCGACGCGGTGGTGAGCGTGGAGATGATCGAGGCGGTCGGCGCCGACTACTGGCCCGTCTACTTCGCCACCCTGCGCGAGCGCCTGGCCCCGGGGGGCCGGATAGCGCTGCAGGCGATCACGATGCCCCACCAGCGGATGCTGAACACGGCCCGTACCCACACCTGGATCAGCAAGTACATCTTCCCCGGCGGCCTCATCCCCTCGATGACGGCCATCAGCCGAGAATCCGGGCAGGCCGGCCTGCGTATCGCCGCGGACCACGGTTACGGCGAGCACTACGCGGAAACGCTGCGGCTGTGGCGCGAACGCTTCCAGCAGCAGACCGAGCATGTGCAGGCCCTCGGCTTCGACGCCGTCTTCCGCCGCATGTGGGAGCTGTACCTGGCGTACTCGGAAGCCGGCTTCCGTGCCGGCTACCTGGACGTCCGGCAACTGATGCTGACCGAGAGCACGACCACCCGGGGAGAAGCCCGATGACGTCCGTCGCCAACCGTCTGTTCCCGCTCCTCGGGCGGTACTTTCCCGGCCCCGTGCCGGTACGGCTGAGGGCCTGGGACGGCAGTGAGGCAGGCCCGCCGCATGGCCCTCTGATCGTCCTGCGCTCCCGCCTGGCCCTGCGCCGACTGCTGTGGCGACCGGACGAACTCGGGCTCGCCGAGGCCTACATCGCCGGGGACATCGACGTGCGGGGAGATCTGGCGGACGGCCTGAGCGCGGTATGGCAGCAGGTACGCGAACAAGGGCGCCGGATCCCCAGGCCCCGCCCCACGGACCTGGCCGAAGTCGCCGCGACCGCGCTGCGCCTGGGAGTCGTCGGCCCCCGCCCGCCCGCTCCGGGAGCGCCGCGAGCCCGGCTGCGGGGCCGGCTGCACAGCGCGGCACGCGACCGGGCCGCCATCAGCCACCACTACGACCTGTCCAACGACTTCTACGCGATGCTGCTGGACGACTCGATGGCGTACTCCTGCGCCTACTGGACCCGTCCGGACGACCCGGACTACCACCTGGCCGACGCCCAGCACGACAAGCTCGACCTGATCTGCCGCAAGCTGGGGCTCAGCGCGGGTATGCGGCTGCTGGACGTGGGCTGCGGGTGGGGAGCACTGGCCCTGCACGCCGCGCGCGCGTACAAGGTGCAGGTCACCGCGGTGACGCTGTCGCGTGAGCAGCGCGACTTCGTCGCCGCACGGATCGACGAACAGGGCCTCTCCGGCCTGGTGGAGGTGGAGCTGCGCCACTACCGGGACATCGAGGGCGGCGGCTACGACGCCGTCAGCGCGATCGAGATGGGCGAGCACGTCGGCGACGCCGAGTACCCGGCGTTCGCCGCGCGTCTGCACAGCCTGCTACGACCGCGCGGCCGCCTGCTGATCCAGCAGATGTCCCGCGGCACACACACCCCGGGAGGCGGGGCGTTCATCGAGACCTACATCGCGCCCGACATGCACATGCGCCCCGTCGGCCGCACGATCGACCTCCTCGAAGCAGCAGGGCTCGAGGTCCGTTCAGTGCAGGGGCTGCGCGAGCATTACGCCACAACCATCGCCGCCTGGCACCGCACCCTCGAAGCCCGCTGGGACGACATCGTGGCCATGGTCGGCGAGCCGACCGCCCGCGTCTGGCGCCTGTACCTCGTCGGCAGCGGACTGGCGTTCACCGAACGCCGCATGGGCGTCGACCAGATCCTCGCCGTCCGCCCCACACGCGACGGCGACGCCGGCATGCCCGCCCACGGGTACACCGAATACGCGCCGCGGGCGTCGTCATGAGCGGATACCCGTGGTCGGCCTTCACGGAGAACCTGGCACCCGCCGCCGGCGCCGCGCTCGCCGTCATGCTCATCACCTTCGCCCTGGCCGCCGCCAAGGGAACACACCGGCTCGTCGACGTTGCCTGGGGCATCGCCTTCACCTCGGTGGCCGGTGTCTCGTACGTCCTGTCCGCGGACCACGGTGACGACACGAGACGCCTGCTCATCACCGTGGCGACCGCCGTATGGGGTGTGCGGCTCGCCGCCCACATCGCCTGGCGCGGACGCGGCCACGGTGAGGACCCGCGTTACGACCGGATGCTGGCCAAAGCCCCGGGCAACCGCGATCTGTACGCCTTCCGCAAGGTGTACCTGCTCCAGGCAGCGCTGGTGTGGTTCGTCTCCCTGCCTGTCCAGGCCGCCCAGTACGTGCCCGGGCCGATCGGGGCACTGACCGTCCTCGGCGCGCTGATGTGGGCGGTCGGCCTCGTCTTCGAAGCGGTCGGCGACTTCCAGCTCGCCCGCTACAAGGCCGACCCCGCTCACAGCGGACGCATCATGGACCGGGGCCTGTGGAGCTGGACACGCCACCCGAACTACTTCGGCGACTTCCTCGTCTGGTGGGGCCTGTTCCTCATGGCCTGCGGCACCTGGCAGGCTGCGGCCATCTCATTCGTCTCGCCCGTGGTGATGACACTCCTCCTGACCAAAGGCAGCGGCAAACGACTTCTGGAGGAGCACATGGCCGACCGGCCGGGGTACGCCGAGTACGCGGCACGCACCAGCGGATTCCTCCCGCGCCCGCCGCGCCGGTCCGACCACCACGAACAGCGAGGCGCACGATGAACACTCCAGGAGCCCCCCACCGCGAGCGACGCCGCACTGGCCACCACTCCCTTCGACTACGGGTCGCGCCGCCCGCCTCCACGGGAGCGGTCCTGCTTCTGCACGGTGGCCGCTCGGACGCCCTGACGCCGCCTCCCCTGCTCAATCTGCCGAGCGCGCGCATGCGGCCCTTCGGCACCGCGATTCTCAAAGCGACAGCCGGACACGAGGTGATCCTGGCCTCCGTTCGCTACCGCTTTCGGGGTTGGAACGGATCGCGCAGCGATCCCGTCCACGACGCGCAGGAGGCCCTCGACGAGCTGAAACTGCTGAACCCGCTCAAGCCGGTCGTCCTGGTCGGCCATTCGATGGGCGCGCGAGCTGCGCTGCGCGTGGCCGGACACTCCCACGTCAGCGGCGTCGTGGCCCTCGCACCATGGTGCCCGCCGGGCGAACCCGTCGGACACTTGCAGAACAAGCGGCTGATCGTCCTGCACGACGAAGAGGACCGCGTCACCCATGCCCGCGACTCCTGGGAGTTCGTGCGCAGCGCCCGGCGCGCCGGAGCACAGGCGTGCGGCATCACCATGCCCCGCGGTGGCCACGCCATGCTGCGCGACGCGGGCACCTGGCACCGGCTCACAGCGGCCCTGACCGCGGGCATCCTCGGGGCACAGTCCCTGCCGTCCTGCTTGACCAAGACGTCGGCCGGCGACAGTCCGGTCCTCAGTGCGCACCGCGTTATCAAGGACATCCAAGGTACGGGAGGTTGACCAAGGCGTGACCTGTGCCCGCACCTGTGCTCGGTCGAGCAGCGTGCCGGTTTCTCCGTCGCGGTTCAGGGAACCACCGCCTACTCGCGAGCCGCCCACGGTCGGCAGACGGCGTTCCCTCAACACGCGGTAAGGCCCTAGAGCGGCGCACCCAACGGGCAGCTCCACCAGCACACAGCAGCCGGCGAGAGGGCACCGCCGATGTCGCGGAAACCGGGCTGTACCTTCTGTACCGAGGATTGGAGTTCCATGGCTCGCACGTTCAGCGTCTCCGACAGCGTCATCATCGAGGCCACCCCTTCAACGGTCTATCAACACGTCTGCAATCCGGCATTGATGGGCCGCTGGAGCCCGGAGAATCTCGGTGCCACTCTCAGGGACGAGCAGGGACCGGCTCGCGTCGGCATGGTCTTCGACGGCCACAACAAGCGCGGCTCGCTCCGCTGGACCACCCGATGCACGGTGACCGCGGCCGAGCAGGATGAGCTCTTCCGGTTCCGGGTCCACGCCATCGGCCTGAAACAACCGCGGCTGCGAGGTCCCATCGCCACATGGGAGTACCGGTTCGAGCCGAGCCCCGGGGGCACCAAGGTGACGGAGACGTGGACCGACGACCGTCGCTCCTGGCCCGACTTCGTGGCGAACTTGTTCGACAAGGCCGCAACACGTGGCTCCACCTTCGCGGACTTCCAGCGCACCAACATCCGCATCACCCTGCGCAACCTCAAAGCGGCGCTGGAAGCCGCCCCGACTGGGTGATCGCGTTCGATCCGTTCACAGGCCCTCAACCTCGGAGCGCACCTGCCGGACGGAACCCTTGTGTGGAAGCACACTTCCTCTTCGTAATCCGCTTCCCCGCCTCCGGAGTGCTTCCTCGGCTCATGGCGGATGTGCAATCCATGTGAGAACGCGCTCCGAAACGTGCTGCTTCTCTTGGGCGTTACACGCGAAGAGGTGTCGGACGTTCTCCTGAAGCCGCCGGATGTGCTTCCTCACCGGTTTCCCAGCGCTGCAGCGACTCGTTGAGGGGCACCTGCACCATGCTCCTGTCCTCCACTTCCGGTCCGCAATTCTGCGGAACGTACAGCGGAATGACTACATGGCATTCTTCTTGAACGACAAATGGGGCAGGATTCTCGTGCAGTCCGGCGTTTCGCGGTCTTGGTCTCCTTATTGTGAGTGGATCGAAATGAGCTGGGGTGGCTCCCAAGTGGCCTAACGGTGGCGTGTCGTGTCGCCGTAAATTGCATGCCCAACGGTCGCGTAATGAGTGCCTCGACCTGCGGTTGCACTGAGAACCGCTGTTACCGGCGCCACCCGAACGGGTAGATGCTGCCCACGACATTCCGTTTCTCGTGATTTCATGCCGCTTGCGCATTGATGCGCGGTGATGCGCACGACCGGCGAGGGCCTTGTCCTCGTGGAAGCCGCCCGGACACGTTCTGATGTCCCGCCCGCTGGGTCGATCGATTCACCGCCGTTCGCCCTGTGATGAACCCACGCTGCCCGCCTCGCCATGTCGGCACCGGGCGGGTTCGCAGCCGAGAGGACCAGGTATGACGTCCCTTACCCGCAAGCCCCGCAAGCGGCGCGCCCTCGACCAGTCACTGGTCGTTCTGGGGGCCGGCGCACTGGCCACGGGACTGGCCGCGATGACACTCGCACCAGGGACCAGCGCCGCCTCCAGTCACCGCGAAGCTCCGCTGATCGCGGGGGACCCGCGGGCGGACAACACGGACGTGTACGCGTACACGAGCCCGGACCGCCCTGACACGGTGACACTGGTCGCCAACTGGATCCCGTTCGAAGAGCCCAACGGCGGCCCGAACTTCTACCCCTTCGCGGACGACGCCCGTTACCACATCGAGATCGACAACACGGGCGACGGGCGCGCCGACGTCACGTACACCTGGCGGTTCAAGAACAGGATCCGCGACGCCGCTGATCAGTTCCTGTACAACACCGGGCCGGTCACCTCGCTCAACGACCCGGACCTGAACTTCCGGCAGTTCTACGACCTGACGGTCACCACTTCGCGCGGCACGTCCACGCTGTTGCGCAACGTGCCTGCGGCACCCTCACGCACCGGTGAGGCGTCGATGCCCGACTACGCGAGCCTGCGTGCGCAGGCCGTGCGCAACCTGCCCCGAGGCGGGAAGGCGTTCGCCGGGCAGGCGGAAGACCCGTTCTTCGCCGACCTGCGGGTCTTCGACCTCCTTTACGGCGGAGACCTGTCCAAGCGTGGCCAGGACACGCTGGCCGGCTACAACGTCAACTCCGTGGCGCTGCAGATCCCCAAGCGGCACTTGGCCCTGCGCGGCAACACGGCGCGCAACCCGGTCATCGGGGTGTGGTCGACGACGGAACGCCGCGGGGTCAACGTCACCGACAGCCGCAACAAGAAGACGAACAGCGGCTGGCGCCAGGTGTCGCGCCTGGGCAACCCTCTGGTCAACGAAGTCGTCGTCCCGCTGAAGTTCAAGGACGCCTTCAACAGCATCTCCCCGGACCAGGACCGCACCGTGCAGCCGGTCGTGGACAAGGTCTACGACCCGATCCTGCCGAAGCTCATCGAGAAGGTGTACGGCATCCCGGCGCCCCCGGCGCCGCGTGACGACCTCGCCGAGATCTACCTGACCGGGATCTGCGAGGCGTGCGGCCCGATCAAGGCCGACCTCAACGCCCACCGCCTGAACAAGGACGCGCCTCGCCGCAGGATCGTGCCGGCCGAGGAACTGCGCCTGAACATGGCAGTGCCGCCGAGCGGCAATCCGCAGCGACTGGGCGTCCTCGCCGGCGACCTGGCGGGCTTCCCCAACGGCCGTCGTCTCGCCGACGACGTCATCGACATCTCCCTCCAGGCTGTCGAGGGCGCCGCGCAGACCGGCGAGCTCGTCCAGGCGCTGGCCGAGGGCGACAAGGTCGACACCAATGAGGTGCCGTTCGGGAGCCGGTTCCCCTACCTGGCGCTGCCGCACACCAAGAACGTCAACAGCGGCGGGGGCGACGGCCTCCAGCAGACTGCGAAGAACACCTCGCACGCGTCCGTGATCGGCGCGGCGGGCGTGCTGATGCTCGGTACCGGTGGGTTCCGCCTCTGGCGACGCCGCACCACCAGCTGACCGACCTTGCCTGACCTGGTGGGCGGGGGAGCGACACCCTTCGCCCACCAGGGCCTCCGTTCCCGAACAGCGAACGTTCATCATCCGACTGGGGAGAATGCGTGCCATGCCCGACCGCTGACCCCGCAAGCGCGCATCGCGGCCGCAGACGCCTGCGTAATACGGCGGTCGCCCTCGCCCTGGGTGCGGCGATGTTCACGGCCGGGGCCGTTGGCCTCTCGCCGGACCGTCCCTCACCCGCCTCCTCCTCTGCCTCCCAAGGCCGACCCGGCACAGCAGCGGGGAGGGGGTCCATCGAGGCGCTTCAGCAGCACGTGCAAAGACTGCCCCGGGATCCGACCGGGTGGGCCGGTCTCGGCATGGCCTACGTCCAACAGGCCCGTGCGACCGCGGACCCCGCCACCTACGCCCGGGCGCAGTCCGCGCTGCAACAGTCGCTGAAGCTCCAGCCGGCCGACAACTATCAGGCCCACACCGGCATGGGTGCTCTTCAGGCCGCCCGCCACGACTTCGCCAGCGCTCTTGACTGGGCCAAGAAGGCCACAGCCAGCAACCCCTCGAGCCCTGCGGCCCACGGTGTGCTCGCCGACGCCTACACCCAGCTCGGTCAGTACGAAGCCTCCTACCGCGCCGTGCAGCGCATGACCGATCTCAGGCCGGACGCCGCCTCACTCGCCCGCGCCTCCTACGCATGGGAACTGCGCGGAGAGACGCACCGGGCGCGCGAGTTGATGAGCAGGTCTCTCAAGGCGGCCTCAGCCACGGCGGACAAGTCCTTCGCCCGCACGCACCTCGCACTCCTCGCCCTGGAAACAGGAGATCCGACCACAGCACTGCGGGAAGCGGAAACCGGGCTTCGCGCGGCGCCCCGCGACTCCGCGCTTCTGGAAGCGCGCGCCCGAGCCCACACCGCTCTGGGCAACACGCGCCAAGCCGTTGACGACTACACCGCCGCCATCGCGATTGCACCCCTGCCGCACTACCTCCTCGGGCTCGGCGAACTCCAGCAATCACGGGGCCGCCATGAAGAGGCCGAAGCGCAGTACGAGCTGCTGCGCGCCCACGACAGGCTTCGCACCGCCAGTGGGGCCCCTGCGGATGTGGACGCGGTCCTCTTCGAGGCCGATCACGGCAGTCCGCGCCGAGCCGTCGCCATGGCCGCAGCCGCGTGTCGCACCAGACCCTTCATCGCCGTGCACGACGCCTACGCCTGGGCCCTCCACAAGGCCGGGCGCCATGCGCAAGCCCTCGAACACGCCAACCAGGCCCTTGCCCTGGGCACGCACAGCGCTCTGTTCCACTACCACCGAGCGAAGATCCACCAAGCTCTCGGCGATACGAGCGCCGCCCACCGGGATCTGAAGCGCGCGCTGGCCATCGACCCGCACTTCCACCCGCTGCACGCGCCCGACGCGCACACCACGCTCCGCAGAAACGGCGCCACCCGATGAACCTGACCCTTTGCCGCGTCCTTACCGGCGCCATGACGACGCTGCTTCTCAGCAGCGCCGCGCTCGCCACTGCCCCAACCGCCACCGCACATCCCCTGGGAAACTTCACGGTCAACTACTCCACCGGGCTGACCCTTCATCCCGAACGCGTCGACGCCGCAGTGGTCGTCGACCGGGCCGAGATCGCCGCAGCCCAGGAAAACCGACTTGTCGACGTCGACCACAACAACAGCATCAGCGCGACCGAAGCCCGAACGTATGCGCACCGCAGCTGCGCCCAGCTCGCCGGCCAACTGCAGGTCACCGTCGGCGAAGGCCGCCCGCTCACCTGGAACCGGTCCGGCGCCACCCTGACCCACCACCCCGGTGAAGCAGGGCTCAAGACCAGCAGGCTGTTCTGCACCCTGACAGCCAGGGCCGATCTGCGAGCTGCCTCCGACCTCAAGGCACGCACCTCGTACGACAGCAGACGAATCGGCTGGCGCGAGATGACAGCCCGCGGTCAGGGCATCGCCCTCACCGTTTCCGACATCCCCGCCCGCTCGGTGACCGACCAACTGCGCCGCTACCCTCAGGACCCGTTGGCAGCCCCGCTCGACCAGCGCACAGCCAGCTTGCGCATCAAACCCGGCCAGGGAAGCGCGGCCTCCGCCGTACAGGAGTCACTGGCCGGTACCGGCCCGCTGGGGACCGCTCTGGGAAAGGTCTCCGATGCCTTCGACTCGGTCGTCGGATCGCGTGAGCTGACCATGCCCGTCGGAATGCTGGCACTCTTGCTCGCAGTAGTGCTGGGGGCCTCCCACGCCGCTCTGCCCGGCCACGGCAAAACGATCATGGCGGCCTACCTCGCCGGGCGCAGAGGGACCCCCAGGGACGCCGTCACAGTCGGAGTCACCGTCACCCTCACTCATACGGCAGGCGTCCTGGTCCTCGGTCTCGCCCTGCCTCTCGCCACCCATCTGGCCGGCGAGAGGGTCCTGACCTGGCTCGGACTGGCCAGCGGCTTCCTCGTCACGGCAATCGGCCTGTGGCTGCTGCACTCCGCACTGCTCAACCGACCCACCCATCACCACCATCACCACCACGGCCATCACCACGCGCACGGCCACGGCCACGGCCACGAGGACCACGGCCACGGACATGATCACAGCGACCATCCGCACCTCAGTGACGGTCGTCATCCTGACGATGCGGATGCCCGCGTGTCGGCCGTGGCTACGGCCCCTGCACACCGGCATACCCATGGGGGAGTGGACGGCGACAGCTCCGTAAGCCTGCTGATCAAGGACGACGCCCACCCCGCACACCCGCACCCGGACCCCGCCCGCGCGTCCCGCCCGCCCGGGAGCGCGACCCGCGGTGGTCTGATCGGCATGGGGATCGCAGGAGGGCTGGTCCCAAGCCCCTCTGCGCTCGTCGTCCTCCTCGGAGCCATCGCCCTGGGCCGCACGGCTTTCGGGATTCTCCTGGTCCTCGCCTACGGCCTGGGCATGGCCGCCACCCTCACCCTGGCCGGCCTGCTGCTCGTACGGCTGCGCGACCGCATTGAGGTGGGCATGCGTACCTCGTCGGCGACCCGGTGGGCGCCGCTCAAGCGACTGGCACGCGTCGGCCCGATCGCGACGTCCACCCTCGTCCTGATCGTCGGCATCGGACTCACGGCCCGCGCGGCCGTCGGCCCGTGGTGAGCCCCCCCGGCGCGGTACCGCGACCTTGGCGTGTTGCCCGGCACGCATACCCGGGTGTTCACCCGGTGAATGCGCCGTCTGGGCCATTCGGACCGTCACAAGGGGTGCCTCCGAGCTTCCTGCTGAAGCCTGGGACCAGACGCCAGCGCCGTCCGGCACGGTGAAGGAGGCAGGACGCGATGGAAGCAGAACGCAGCATCATGGACGCGGCAGCCGAGACAAGCTTCCTGACCCTCTTGATCCGGGGCCAGGACCGGACGCTTACACGCAGCGGACCCCACCCGACAGCGAAACAGCCCTCCGGGAGACAACCCATGCTTTCGCGCCCCCGCAGACCGCGGGCAGCGGTAGCTGCCGCTGCCCTGTGCCTGCTGGCCACCACCGGTTGTTCAGACAGCAAAGGGTCACCGGAGTCCCCTACTTCCGCCGCGTCCGTCTCCCCCTCCCTCCCGAAGGAAGCACGGATCACGATCAAGGATTTCACGTTCAAGCCCGCCGACCTGGCCGTCAGGCCCGGCGCGAAAGTCACAGTGGTCAATGAGGACTCCTCCCCTCACACGGTGACCGCCACGGGCAGCAAGGCCTTCGACACCGGCGACATCGCCGCTGGTAAGACGCTGACCTTCACCGCACCCTCGAAGAGCGGGAAATACGCCTACATCTGCACCATCCACCCGTCCATGAAGGGCTCCCTCACCGTGCGATGACCTCGCCACCGACGGCCCTCGCCGGGGAAGGGAAAACCAGAAGACCATGCCGTTCGATCGCTCCGACTCCTCACCTGACCGACCAGCTCACCGGCCCCTAAGGGCAGCAGCGCGTGTCCTGGCGGCAGTCGGACTGGCTGTGGACGCCTACATCCACGCCCACCTGGCAGACCGCTACGACGCGGTCAGCGCGACAATCAGCCAAGGCACACTCTTCCGGATCGAGGCAGCGCTCGCCGCACTCGCAGCCCTGCTCGTCCTGGCGTGGCGCCGCGCACCGGCTGACGCTTTCGCCTGGCTGGTAGCCGCAGGAGGGCTGGCCGCCGTGCTGGTCTACCGTTACGTGGACGTCGGCGAACTCGGGCCGCTGCCCAATATGTACGAGCCGATCTGGTTCGGAGACAAAACGATCGTCGTGATCGCCCAGGCCCTGACCATCGCCGCCACCACAGTGCTCCTGCTCACCGACCGGCGCCGTCGGCGCCGGTTCGCCTGAAGTAGCGGCCGATGATGCCTCCATGATTGCGGCTGGTGGGCGCCGCCGCCGTGCTCGGCTGCTGCGAGTACTGCGAGTGCAATACCGATGTGTCGCTCGGCGACTCGCTGGAGCGCGCGAGGAGACCGCTGCAACGGCCCCCAGCCGGGGCCGTGCAACGGTCTCCTCGCACGATAGGTCGTGCTGTGCCAGTGGGGTCCCGATGGGACCGGGACTGTCGCCTACTTGGGCATGAGGACCGTGTCGACGATGTAGACGGTGGCGTTGGCGGTGGGGACGTTGCCGCAGACGACGTTCGAGGTGTCGTTGACCTTGTAGGACTCGCCCGAGCCGGAGGTGGTCAGCTTGCTCTTCTGCAGCGTTTCGTAGGACCCGTTCTCGAGCTGCTTGGGGGTGAGCTTCTCGCCGACGACGTGGTAGGTGAGGATCTTGGTGAGGGTGGCCTTGTCGGCCAAGACCTTGTCGAGGTCGGCCTTCGGGATCTTGGCGAACGCGTCGTTGGTGGGGGCGAACACCGTGATGTTCTCGGCGTTGTTGAGGGTGTCGACCAGGCCGGCCTTCTTGACCGCGGTGACCAGGGTGGACAGGGCGGGGTTGTTCGACGCGGCCGTGGCCACCGGGTCCTTCGCCATGCCGTCGAAGCTGCCAGCGCCGTCCTTGGGAACCGATGCGCATCCGGGGCCGAACGGCTTGTCCGTCATCGCGGTGTCGTCAGCGGGGGTCGACTCCTTAGGGGCGGAGGCGGCTGCTGAGGAGCCGCTGTCCGACGCGGAGTCGGAGCTGTTGTCAGAACACGCGGTCAGGGCCAGGGGCAGAGCCGCGGCAGCGGCGACGGCGACGGCGGCGCGACGGAAGCGAAGGGTGTTCACGATGTCTCCTTGGGTGATCAGACAGTTATTGCAGGCAAGAGCAGGGGCGAAGAGGTTGCTGTAGGCGGGTGGCGGTCAGTCGACGGTGACGACGACCGAGTGCCAGCCGCTGGCGCCGTCGGGGACGGTGCGGGTGCGCTTCTCGCTCTGCACGGCGCCGGTGCGGTCGGTGGCGCGCACGGTGAGGGTGTGGCCGCCGGGGGTGGCTTTCCAGGGAAAGGACCACTGGCGCCACGTGTCGACGGTGTGCTGCGCGGCGAGGTCGGCGGGCTGCCAGGGACCGTCGTCGACACGGACCTCGACCCGCTCGATGCCCCGGTGCTGGGCCCACGCCACGCCGGCGACCATGACGGTGCCGGCCTTGGGGCGGGCGAAGGGCTTGGGGGTGTCGATGCGGGACTGGGTCTTGATCGGTGCCCTGCGGGCCCACTTGCGCTTGACCCAGTACGGGTCGTAGTCGTCGAACGTAGTGAGTTCGATGTCCTCGATCCACTTGCACGCCGAGACGTACCCGTACAGGCCGGGGACGACCATCCGTACGGGAAACCCGTGCACGAAGGACAGCGGCTCGCCGTTCATGCCGACCGCGAGCATCGCGTCACGACCGTCCATGACGTCGTCCACCGGTGTGCCGAGCGTCATGCCGTCCACCGAGCGGGCGATCAGCTGATCGGCAGGGCCGCCCCGGGAGGGCGGCTTCACACCCGCCTCGCGCAGCAGGTCCGCCAGCCGTACGCCGATCCACCGCGCACTGCCCACGTACGGGCCACCCACCTCGTTGGACACACACGTCAGGGTGATGTCGCGCTCGATCAACTCCCGTTCCAGCAGGTCCTGGAACGTCACCGTCAGCGGACGCTTGACGCCCTTGCCGTGGATCCGCAGCTTCCAGCTGTTGGCGTCGACCTTCGGTACCACCAGGGCGGTGTCGACCCGGTAGAACGTCTTGCTGGGTGTAGTGAAAGAACTGACACCCGGAACGCGCAACTGGGCACCGGCCGGGACAGGTGCCGCCGCTGAAGCAGGCTTGGGAAGCAGTACTCCGGAACGCGATGCCACCGCGTCCTGGCCGCGACGGCCGTTCAGCGTCCGGCCCAGAGCGCCCGCACCGGTGGACGCGACCGCGGCTGCCGAGGCGGCGAGAAGGAACCCCCGCCGGTCCCAGCTGCTGTCCCTGGCCTCTACGGCTGCCGGCTCTTGCTGGGTCCTCAGCCTCCCGATCAACATGTACAGGAGAACAGCACCGACCAGCGCACCCACGAGCGACGGCAGACCGTCCACGATGCCGGACGAGTCGGGGCGGCTCACGGCCGCCGCAGCACCAACCACCCCGAAGAGCAGCACACCCGCCGAACCGATACGCCGGTATCGAAGCGCCACCATGCCCAGAACGAGCCCGAGAGCGGCGAGCGTTGCGAGGATGCCCAACTGCAGGACGAGCTTGTCGTCCTCGCCGAAGTTCCGGATCGCCCAGTCCTTCACCGGTGCCGGCGTTCGGTCGATCGCCGCACCCCCCACCGCGGTGACGGGCCCCGCCTCGGGCCGCACCGCCGCCGATACGAGCTCAGCGACGGCGAGCGCAGCGTAACCGGAGAGCAGGCCGCTGAGCGCAGCGAGCCCCCCACGGGCCAAGGTCGTACCGGAGATCCTCACGCCCCCATTCGGAACCGTCCCCCCACCGGATTGGTCCCTCGTCCAAGAAAGGTGAAAACTTCACCCGGCTGGGCTCCGCCGTCACCGTCACCGTCACCGAAAAGCAAGTAAGGGTCTTGACCTGCAAAAACAACAGGTCGCTGTCCCGGCAATAGGCCGCCGTACCAAGGAACCGATCCAGTGAGGGGCCCCGCTGCGCGGCTGGAGACTCTCAGTCCACCGAAGCTCGTCAGGCGTCAGGCATGCTGCTGGAACAGGCGGTTGCACCACGGCCAGGAGGTTGGAAGCCCTGCACTGAGGGCCAGCTCGAGCCTCTGTGAGCCGGTCGGCGCAGCCGAGCGCACGGTCCCAGGCCCGGCGACCCCGGCGCGGCCGGCCACGTCGACTCGACCACCGGGCCCGGCGCGTTTCAAGGGCTTCCCTCCCTGCGCCCGGGTGACGGATCTCCATACGCCGAAACGACCGCAGCAACGTCGTATCCACCGTCCAGGCCCCGCGGCAGTAAGACAAGAACTCGCTGCCCGACAGCCAGGTCTAGGCACCACAGACCCCCCGGCACTGCGCCTGGTCACCGGCGGAGGCTCTGACGACCGCCGGCGGGGCGAGTACGGCCACAACCGCGTCGCCTACGCCACACTCAAGGGCGCCGACTGACCGAGCCCACCACCGCCACGTAATGCCGGCGGAGCTCAACGCCCTCCAGGAGATGACTGGGCCGTACCACCCCCGTCGCGCTGGGCCCTTGCGTACGAGGGAGCGGCCGAGCCCCCGGGCGCTCCAGAACCCACTTCGGCGGTCTGGTCAAACCGGGGCGCGCGACCAATCCACATCGGATACCGCGACGAATAGAGGGCGAACGGGAAAAATACCCACAATGGAGCCGGTCTCCGGCCGGTGAACCTCCCCGGAAGGGGATGCATCGCAATGACAGTCAAGCGCTCAGCCCGTTTCACAGCCCTCATGGCACTGCCCGCAGCCTTCACCCTCGCCCTGGCCACACCAGTGCTGGCCCACGACGGGCGCGACAGTGGTTCCCAGGCCAAGCACGCCCGGGACTACCGGGTCGATCTGCGGCAGCTCAACGACTCAGGCGCCGGCGGCACCGCGCTGCTCAGCCTTCAGGGCCGGCAGCTCACGGTGAAGATCAACGCCCAGGGCCTGGTCCCCGGCCAGCCGCACGCCCAGCACATCCACGGTTCGACATCGGGGCACAACTTCCACTGCCCCGACGCCGGTGCGGACAAGAACGGTGATGGCATCGTCACGACTACCGAGGGCCTGCCCGCCTACGGCGATATCAACATCTCCTTGACCACCAAGGGCGACACAACCAAGGCCAGCGGATTGGCAGTCGACCGGATGCCGGTCGCGGACAGCAACGGCAACCTGTCCTACTCGCGCACGATCACGGTCTCCAAGGCCGTGGCGGACAACATCACCAACCTGCACGTGGTGCAGCACGGTATCGACCCCAACGGCAACGGGAAGTACGACTTCGGCAAGGGCAAGAGCGAACTCGACCCGAAGCTGCCCCAGGAAGCCACCGCCCCCGCCAGCTGCGGCATGCTGCAAGGCTCCACGGGCTCTGCGCCGATGACTCACGGCTGACCAGCAGGGCAAGAGCGGGGCACATCCGGCTGACCCGGCAACACCGCACGGCCGGCGTCGACACGACGCCGGCCGTGCGGTACGTCGCCATAGGCATGGGCAGGCACCGTGCCCCGGGCCAGTACGGAAGGGTGGTTGACCGCTGCGGCCGGCCCCTGTGGTGGCTCGCCAGGGTGTGCTGAGACGGCGGCACATGCCGTGATGCGGCAGGACGGGGGATGAGGCTCGACCAGCTGCGGACCGACATGCGCTTCGACGGGTGGCACGACGAAAGCCGACTTGAGCACTTTCTGACCAGCCTGGGCAAGGGGCAACCGCCATGCTCCTCCGCTGCACCCACTGCGGAGCCCACCTCGCCTACGCTGACGCGTCGTGAACTCCCATCAGAAGCTGTTCACCGAGTCGATAGCGCAGCGGGACCAGCCCAGCTCGCGACCGGACTTGAGCTCGTCGCGTACCAGGCGGTGCACCTTCGCGGGCCTTCCACTCCGTGAACCGCCGGTGAGCACTGCCCCCGACGCCCACCCCACAGCGGAGGTCACTGATCGCTGACACCGCCGGCCCAGGTGCGGGGCACCCGGGATCACAGCCTCCGGTCAGCCACGATACGACGGGCGAAGGCCAGGGTGAGGGTGAAGATCTCCTCCACCTGGGCATCGGGAAGCCCGTGCCAGCCGTGGTCGGCGCCGGGCACTGTCTGCAACTCCACGGGTGCCTGGGCGCCCTCCAGTGCCGTGGCGAGGGACTGGCTGTGTGAGCAGTGCACCATGGTGTCCTGCTCGCCGTGGACGAGGAGGAACGGTGGTGCGCCGGAATGGACGTGGGCGAGAGGGCTGGCTGCCCGGGCGCGCTCCGGGGCGGCTGACGGGGCCGCGCCGAGCATGAGTGCCTCGGGGGTGGCGGCGTTCTCCGGGGCGAAGCGGCCTCGTGTGGAGGTCAGGTCGCTCGGTGCGTACCAGATCACGGCGCCCGCCAGTGGCGGATCGGCGTGGGTCAGGGCGAGAAGCGAGGCCAGGTGTCCGCCGGCGGACTCTCCCCACGCCACTGTGCGCGCGGTGTCGATGCCGAGTTCTGCGGAGCGCAGGGTGAGCCAGCGCAGTGCGGCGCGCAGATCGTCCAGCGGGGCGGGGAAGGTGGCTTCACCGCTGAGTCGGTAGTCGACGCAGGCGACGGCGATACCGGCGGCCGCGATGCGTGCGAAGGGTCCGGGACTCCAGTGGCGCGTGCGCATCCCCATGTCGTCGCGCCGGCCGCGCCGCCAGGCGCCGCCGTGCACGAACAGCACCAGCGGAAGAGGCTCCTCCTGGACGGCCCCCGGCAACCACAGGTCGAGTTCCAGCGGACGGCTGCCCTCGACATCGGCGTAGGGGACGCCGCGCAGTTCTCGTACGCCGGCGTCGTGCGACGTGGCTGGCGGGAGAGGAGCGTGGTCGGGGTGGGGCGCGGCGATCAGTTCCCGCAGGGAGGGTTCGGTTGCCGTCATCGGGTCCGCCACTGGTGGTCGGGCAGGAACCGTACGTCGTACTGCTCGGGGACAGTGGCAAACTTGTGGGGTGCGGGGACGACCGGCTGGTGCGGCAGGCCGAGTTGCTCGGCAGGTGCGCCGAAGTTCTCGAAGAACCGCTCGAAGGTGCCTCCGGGGCCGGCGGCGACGCCGACCACCTGGCTGTGGTGGCGCTCCATGCGGTAGGCGTGGCGGCAGTTCTTGGGTACGAAGCCGAAGTCACCGGGCGTGAGCAGCTTTTCCTGCTGGTCGCCCTCGGTGTCCTCGACGAACAGCCGGACCGCGCCCTGGGTGATGTAGAAGACCTCGTGGGTGTCGGTGTGCAGGTGGGCCGGGATGAGGTCGCCCTTGGGGCCTTCGACGGTGAAGAAGTTGAAGGTGTTCTCGGTCTGCTCGCCCCCGGCGTAGATGGTGATCAGGTCGCCGAACAGATGGGCGCGGTCTCCCTCTCCTCTCTCGATGAAGTAGGGCTTCCCGGGGTCCGCGGGTATCCGGGATGCCTGCCGGTAGCGGGTGGCGTACTCGATGGTCATGTGTCCTCCGGTGATGGGACTCTGCCAAGCATGTCAGGTAGCCTGACATGGAAGAGTGCCGGTAATCAAGCGTTGGTACGAGCCCGGCCTCATGGTGAGAAAGAGGTGCAGTCCACCCACCGCAACCTGCCCCAGACGTAGTGGCGGCTCGGCGCACGGTCGATGGGCCGTGCGTGATCCGTTGTTCACCTGTCCGAGACCCTTGGCTCCCTACGGACATGCGGACGCCGAGGCCGGGCCGTACCAAATGCGTCCAGGGCGCGGTATGACTGGCCGTCACGTCACCACTGCCGCGCGATCACGACGCCCTCACCCCTTCCAGAACGGGGACCGTGTGCCCCCGGCCCGTGCGGTGGACCGTCCCGTCGGCAGGGCCGCTGCGGCCCTCCAGTCGTGCTCCGCGCTGCTCGCCTTCTGCGGCGAGGCCGCGACAGAGGCGTTTCGACGTCTCGACGTGGCCGCGACCTTCTTGCACACTGACCGCCACGGCGTCGGACGAGTCGCCCACGGGTCGTCCGTCCGCCGCGGGCGCGGCCGCGCGACGGCCGGTCGTAACGCACAGTCGGGAATGGGTGAGGGCGCCTTGGAAGACTCGCTCGTACACGAGCCGCAGCATGCCGATGGGGAGCCATCACCGGCGGCGGACGAAGGAGGCACCCCGGCGACCCGCCGCCGGAGCTCCCAGTCGGCCACCGGGCCCGTGCTGGGCCGCGCCCTCCAGATTCTCGGGGCGTTTAGCGCGAGCTGCCCGGAGATGACGTTGAGCGAGCTGTCCCGGCGGTCGGGGCTGCCGGTGTCGACTGTGCACCGGATGCTCGGTGAGCTCATCGCCTGGGGAGCGCTGGAGCGCGGTGACCAGGGTTGCTATCGCGTCGGCCTGCGGCTGTGGGAAGTCGCCTCCCTCGCGCCGCGCGGACAGGGCCTGCGCGAGCGGGCGTTGCCGTTCCTGGAAGACCTCTCCCAGATCACCCGGGAGAACGTTCAGCTCGCGGTCCGCGAGGGTACCGAGGTGGTCTTCGTCGAGCGCATCGCGGGGTCCGGTGCGGTGCCCGTGCTGACGCGCGTGGGCGGGCGCTTCGCCCTCACGGCCACCGGCGTCGGGCTGGTACTGCTCGCGCACGCCCCCACCGAGGTGCAGGAACAGGCGCTCGCCGGCCCCCTCGAACGCTTCACGCCACGCACGGTCACCGATCCGCGGGAGCTGCGTCGCATGCTCGCCGAGGCCCGCACCCACGGCTATGCGGTGAGCGACCGCCAAGTCACGATGGACGCCTTGTCGGTCGCCGCCCCGGTGCACGGCAGCGACGGTACGGTGATGGCCGCCGTCTCACTGGTGGTACGCCACGGCAGCACCTCCGCGCACGCGCTGGCCCGGCTCGTCTGTACCAGCGCCCGCGCGATCTCCCGCGCCATGATCACGCCGCAGGTCTGAACCCCGCAGTCCTGCGCCCGCACCTCCGTACCCACCCACGCCGCGTCGCGGGCCAAGCCCCTGCGGCCAGGCCCTGAGTCCGTCCGCCACGGCGGCGCGGCCGGCATTCCGCGAACGTTTCCCGGCATCCGGAAAGACCCCTGGTGACCCGGGGGCGCCGCCCCCACGATGGTCCGCACCGGTCGACGCCCCTCGGTCCGCCGGGGCCGCACCGCCCGCCTACGTCCTCCGGGGTGGGGGCCCCAGCGGAGCGGAGGGCGTCGACGACCATCACGCAGTCGACAACGGAGTGCTGCCATGGTTCTGCCACCCTTTTCTCCCCTTTCCGGAACCGTCCGGTGACCGGCCCCTCTCTGCGCGCCGCCCTCGACGAGGGGCCGATGAGCCGCTTCCAATGGGGCGCGATCGCGGTGTGCGTCCTGCTCAACATGCTCGACGGCTTCGACGTACTCGTCATGGCCTTCACGGGAAAAGCCGTGTCGGCGGAGTGGGAACTCAGCTCGTCCGAGCTCGGGCTGCTGCTCAGCGCGGGCCTCGTCGGCATGGCACTGGGCGCGATGTTCGTCGCCCCGTGGGCCGAATGGATCGGCCGCCGCCCGGTCATCCTCGGCTGCTTGGCGGTGGCCGCCACCGGGATGCTGCTCTCCTCGGTCAGCCAGTCACCCGTCCAGCTCGGACTGCTGCGGGTGCTCACCGGAGTCGGCATCGGAGGCGTCCTGGCGGCCAGCAACGTCATCGCCGGCGAGTACGCCTCCCGCCGCTGGCGCGGGCTCGCTGTCAGCCTCAATTCCACCGGCTACGCGGTCGGCGCCACCGTGGGCGGGCTGCTCGCGGTCGGCATGATCGGGCAGTTCGGCTGGCGCTCGGTCTTCCTGACCGGCGGCCTGGCCACCGCTGTCGCCGTCCCGCTGGCCTACTTCTGCCTGCCCGAGTCCGTGGACTTCCTGGCCTCCCGCAGGCCGAAGGGCGCCCTGGAGAGGATGAACGCCCTGGCGCGGCGCATGGGCCAACCGCCGCTGGAGCGCCTGCCCGAGCCCACCGCCGTACCGTCCGGAGTCGGGGCCGGATTCCGCGAACTGCTCTCACCCGCGCTGCGCCGTGCGACGCTGCTGCTCTGGTCCGCCTTCTTCCTCGTCATGGCCGGCTTCTACTTCGTGACCAGCTGGACGCCGACCCTGCTGGTCGAGGCCGGCCTGTCCGGCACCCAGGGCCTCACCGGCGGGACACTGCTCAACCTCGGCGGCATCTTCGGCGCGGCCGCGCTCGGGGTCCTCGCCGCCCGCTTCGCGCTCCGCTCCGTACTCATGGCCTACCTCATCGCCACAGCCGTGATGCTGTCGGCCTTCATCGCCTCCACGTCCTCGCTGGGGGCCGCCTTCGTCCTCGGGGCGGTGATCGGCCTGTTCGCCAACGGCTGCGTGGCCGGTCTGTACGCCCTCACCCCGGCCACGTACGGCCCGGGGATCCGCGCCACCGGACTCGGCAGCGCCCTCGCGGTCGGCCGCATCGGAGCGATCCTCGCCCCTACCGTCGCCGGCGGCATGCTCGACGCCGGCTGGAGCCCGCAGAACCTCTACCTGGCCGTCAGCCTGATCTTCCTCGCCACCGCGGCCATCCTCCTGCTGCTGCGCCCCGCCACGGCAGCGCATACGGAGCCCGCCGCCGCCACTCCGGCCGCCGGCACCACGCACTGAACGCCACACTCGAAGGAAACGATCATGACTGCATTCGTACGCGACCAGTGGTACGTCGCCGCCTATGTGCACGAGGTCGGGCGCGAACTGCTCGGACGCACCGTACTCGGCGAGCCGATCCTGCTGTACCGCACGGAGGACGGCCGAGCGGTGGCGATGTCGGAGCGCTGTGTGCACCGGCGCTTCCCGCTGTCGCAGGCACCGAGCCGGCTGGACGGCGACCGGGTGGTGTGCGGCTACCACGGATTCACCTACGGCACCGACGGCGGCTGCGTCTCCGTGCCGGGCCAGCAGCGCATCCCGCGCACCGCACGGCTCAAGACCTACCCGCTCGTCGAGCAGGACTCCTTCGTGTGGGTCTGGATCGGCGACCGCGAGCCGGGGGACAACCTGCCGCCCCGCGCCCCGTGGATGGACTCGCCCGACTACACCGTCGTGTCGGGAATGGAGCCGATCGACGCCGACTACGGGCTGCTCGTCGACAACCTCATGGACCTGTCGCACGAGACATACCTGCACGGCGGCTACATCGGCACGCCCGAGGTGGCCGAAACGCCCATCACCACCGAGGTCGACGACGCGGCCGGCATCGTCCACGTCAGCCGCCACATGGACGACGCCGAATGCCCTCCGTTCTACGCGAAGTCGACGGGCATCGAGGGCCGGATCACCCGCTGGCAGGACATCGAGTACCACGCGCCCTGCCTCTACCTGCTCCACTCGCGCATCGCGCCCGCCGGCGCACCCGGCCCGAACCCGGACGGCAGCGACCCGCACGCCTTCCACGTCGAAGTCGTCTACGGCATCACCCCGTCGACGGAGAAGACGACGTACGACTTCTGGGCCGTGGCCCGCGACTTCGCCCTCGACGACCAGGGGGTCACCGACTTCCTGCGCGGCAACAACCACACGGTGGTCATGCAGGACGTCGTGGCCCTCAACGTGCTGCAGAAGTCCCTGGACACCGAGCCGGCCGGCTACCAGGAGCTGAGCATCAACATCGACACGGGCGGACTCGCCGCCCGGCGCATCCTCGCCCGCCTGGCCCGGGAGGGGGCCGCGACGCAGGCCCGGACGGTGGCCGGATGACGCCGCTCCACCCACCCGTCCTGTCCGGCGAGAACGTCCACCGCATCCACTGGGTGCTCGGTACCGACCGGCTGCTGGCCGTCTGCCACTGCGGTGCGCGGCGGGAGTTCGAGGACCCGGTGGAGCTGTGGGACTGGCTCCAGGGCCATCCAGAGGGCCACCGTCCCGGCCCTGCCCCGGAGCCCGCTCCCGCGTCCACCCCCCGGTCCCGGCACGCGGTTTCGCCTGAAGCCGCGCCCGGTCCCGCCCCCGGTCCGAAAGAGAACCACCATGACGATCACGAGCCCGCAACGCACCGAGGTCGAGCTCGATCTGACCCTGGTGCGCAAGGAGCCCCTCGCCGAGGGCGTCGTCCGGCTCAGCCTCGCCCACCCCTTCGGCGAGCGGCTGCCGGCATGGAGCCCCGGCGCCCACGTCGACCTGGTGCTGGGCCCGGATCTGGTACGGCAGTACTCGCTGTGCGGCGACCCGTGGGACACCTCCCTCCTCCAGGTGGCCGTGCTGCGCGAGCCGCGGAGCCGGGGCGGCTCCCTCGCCGTGCACGACACGCTGGCCGAGGGAGACACCGTCCGGGTGCGCGGCCCCCGAAACCACTTTCCGCTGGTCGACGCACCCCACTACCTGTTCATCGCCGGCGGCATCGGCATCACCCCGCTCCTGCCGATGATCGCCGCCGCCGAGCGGCGGGGCGCCGACTGGCGGCTGGTGTACGGCGGGCGCAGTCGCGCCACCATGGCCTTCGCCGGGCAGCTCGCGGAGCACCATCCCCGCCGGGTGGCACTGCACCCCCAGGACGAGACCGGCCTTCTCGACCTGGACGGGCTGCTCGGCAGCCCTGCCCCCGGCACCCTCGTCTACTGCTGCGGTCCCGAGCCCCTGCTCGACGCGGTGGAGCGGCGGTGTGCCGCCTGGCCGGAGGGCACGCTGCACATGGAGCGGTTCACGCCCAAGTCACGGGAGGACGAAGCCCCTTCGGCCTCCTTCGAGGTGGAACTCTCCCGAAGCGGCATCACGGTGACCGTCCCCCCGGACAAGACCGTCCTCCAGACGGTCGAGGAGGCCGGCGTGCAGATCCTGTCCTCGTGCCAGGAGGGCACCTGCGGCACCTGCGAGACGCCGGTCGTCGAAGGGGTGGTGGACCACCGCGACTCCCTCCTCACTCCCGCCGAACAGGCCCGCAACGACACGATGTTCATCTGCGTCTCGCGCGCCGCCTGCCCGCGCCTCGTGCTGGACCTGTGACCCATCAGCATTGACGGGAGTCCACCGCACGATCCGGAGACGGCGGCCCCGTGGACCGGCTGCCGTCGTTACGGCGTAGGCGTACGTCCCGGGGCGGCACGCCGGGCGGCGGAACGGCGGCGTCGTACCCACCGTGCGCGGAGGGCCGTGGCGACCCGCTCGCCGAGGAGGATGCCCGCCAGTCCGCACAGGCTCAACAGGGGCGGCGCCGGTGCGGCGACGCCCAGTGCCCAGAAGACCGCGCCCATCACCGTTCCGGCGAGGAGTGAGACCGCCGCCCGCCGCGCGAATGCCGCCGCACGGGCCCTGCGCGGGGCGGTCACAGGGCTCCCAGGGCGGCCTGGCTCAGCAGCATGCCGAGCAGGCCGCAGAGCGCGACGGGCGGGGGAGCGGGGGCTTTCACTCGCAGTGCCACGTACAGAACCCCGACCACCATCCCGGCCAACAGCACCTTCACGTATGCCATCAGAACCAGCTCCCATCTGGTGGTTGGGCAGACCGCACGTCGCATAGCCGCGCCACGGCTTTTCGTAGCGCTCGCCCTCCAGCGGCTCCTAGGGCTTCTGTCAGGGTACCTGACACCATGTGCGGTGCGGCGCGCTGTGCCCTTGCCGCCCGGAGTGGCCGCGCCCCTCGATTCCGCCTGAATGCCGAGCGCCCCGCCGGCCAGCCACTGGAGCAGTGTGCGGGCTCGACGCCTACGGGAGCACGCCCCGGGGTGCAGTTCATGTGCCCGCCGCAAAGAGCGGCTGCGTCGAAGCCGTCGACGACACGGGCGCGATCCTGGACGCCGCGGCCGCGGCCAACCAGACCCGGTTGCTCGTACGCGATGGCGAGAGGTTCCTTGGCTCGGTGCACGCCCCCCTGTCCGTGCAAAGAAGGAGAGGCTGCGCCAGCCAAGGTGGAACCCAGTGAGCGACGGGTGTGACACACGCCATAAGGCTCCCGCGGTATCTCACCCCCGACGGGGTAAGCGCGCGATGGCAAAGTGCCAGGGCGACGTTCCAGGGCACCGACAGACGACACGAGGGTGCCTCAGATGTCACACGCTCCTCACGGACGCACAGCCCCGTACCCACCGTTCCGTGAGCCGCAGTTCCAAACCCCCCATGCACGGCCCGTCACGGCTACGCCCCGGCCCGGCGCCGCGAAGCAGCGGGACGCGTTCTTCGACAACGCGAAGTACCTGCTGATCGTGCTCGTGGGCGTGGCGCACATGTGGGAACCCGTGATGGACGGCAGTCGCGCGACCCGTGCGCTGTACCTCGTCGTCTACACCTTCCACATGCCGGCGTTCATCGTCATCTCCGGATACTTCTCGCGCGGTTTCGACATGAGCGCCAAGAAGATCCAGCGCCTG
The DNA here is from genome assembly GCF_053610585.1 of Streptomyces sp. NPDC054887. Classification (NCBI taxonomy): domain Bacteria; kingdom Bacillati; phylum Actinomycetota; class Actinomycetes; order Kitasatosporales; family Streptomycetaceae; genus Streptomyces; species Streptomyces sp. NPDC054887. The sequence continues at coordinate 26,939 of NZ_JBSGYQ010000018.1, forward strand.
ATCACCGGCGTTGCCGTGCCATACGTGATCTTCGAGACCGCCTACACCCTCTTCAGATGGTGGGCCGACGATTCCGACCAGCCGATCAGCCTGCTCGACCCCTGGTACCTGAACTGGTTCCTCATCGTCCTGTTCGTCTGGCGCCTGACCACCCCGGTCTGGCAGTCACTGCGCCATCCTCTGCCCGTCGCGCTCGGCCTCGCCGTACTCGCTTCCGTGACGCCCAACATCGGAGACGACCTCAACCTCCAACGCGTGCTGCAGTTCGCTCCGTACTTCGTGCTCGGCCTGCTGCTGAAGCCGGAGCACTTCCGGATGGTGCGCAGGCGTGAGGTCAGGCTGTTGGCCCTTCCCGTCGTACTGTGCACCGTCCTCTTCGCGTACTGGGTGGCACCCCGCCTTGAGCTCGGGTGGTTCTACCACAGCAGTGCCACTCAGGAGAGGGGGGTGCCGTGGTGGGTCGGGGCCGTCATGACGTTCGCCCTCTTCGGCTGTTCGCTTGTTCTGACGGCCTGCTTCCTGGCCTGGGTCCCCGGCCGCACGATGTGGTTCACGGTGCTGGGCGCGGGCACGCTGGGCGGCTACCTACTCCACGGCTTCGTGGTGAAGGGAGCGGTCTACGCGGGGGTGTTCGAGACGTACTCCTGGCTTTCCACCCCACTTGGATCGGTTCTGCTGACCATGGCGATGGCCGCCATGGTGACCCTGTTGTGCACGCCGTTCGTGTTGCGTCTGTTCCGCTGGGCAATGGAACCCAAGATGAACTGGGCATTCCGCCGCGACCCGGTCGACAACGCCCAACAGCGAGAACAGGCATCCCGCGACACTCGCTGAGCCCTCACCGCGTGGTGATCCGCAGGATGCGTGCATGTTCCCGTCCGGATCACAGCGGGTCCACCCTCCGGCGGAGGACCAGTGTCGCTGAGTGCAACGGCAGGCATTAGGGATGCGTAAAAGTTTCCAAGGCCGGGAGCTGCCAGGAAGCCCCCTGCGGTGCCTTCCGGGCGCGAGGCCGTGCAGGCCCGTAGGGAGGACCCCGCTGTTGTGCTGCGCCTCTGTACGTGGGTTCTTGAGGTGCTGGCACCGGTAGCCGGGGTGGCAGACAGTGCCGCGGCACAAGGTCAGGGCGGGTACCTGGAGCGACTGTGCGCGGAGCGGTACCGCGTCGTTGGCAGGCCCATACTCGGTGATCGTCGGGAGTCCCTGGCTCGTAGCCGTTGTGCGCGTGCGCTGAAGAAGTCGGAAGGGTTGATGGGGGATATGAGCGAAGCGGATCAGGCCGGGATGCCGGAGGTGGTGGAAAGCCCCGCCTTGCCGGCTCAGCCGTCAGGTGGCCTGGCGCGGTGGATGCTGCGGCACCAGGTACAACCCGTGGGGCCGGCCGCGGGTGAGGGGCACACCGCGCCGCACGCGTGGTGGAAGGTGATGTGCCTGACCGGTGTCGACTACTTCTCCAGCCTCGCCTACGTGCCGGCGATCGCCGCGCTCGCCGCAGGGGCGGTCTCCCCTCTGGCGACACTGCTGATCGTGGCTCTGACCCTGCTGGGCATGCTGCCGATGTACCGGCGGGTGGCGAAGGAGAGCCCGCACGGCGCCGGGTCGGTGGCGATGCTGGAGGACCTGCTGCCGTTCTGGTGGGGCAAGCTGTTCGTGCTGGTCCTGCTCGGCTTCGTCGCCACCTCGTGGATCATCACCATCACCCTGTCCACGGCCGACGCCTCCGTACACGTTGTCGAGAATCCCTTCTTCCCCGAGGTGCTCCATGGCCATGAAGTGGCCCTCACCGTAGGGTTGCTGCTGATCCTGGGAGGAGTGTTCCTTCTGGGGTTCAGTGAGGCCGTCAAGGTCGCCATCCCCCTCGTAGTGGTCTTCTTGGTGCTCAACGCCGTCGTCATCGTCGTCGGCCTGGCCCACGTGATCAGCACCCCGTCGGCATTCACTGCCTGGACCGACGCCCTCGGTCGAACCGGCGGCTTCGGGGATCTGGCAGCGCCGGCTCTGCTGGCGTTTCCGCTGCTGGTGCTGGGCCTCTCGGGGTTCGAGACCGGCGTGAGCATGATGCCGCTCGTCGCCGCCGACGGCACCGACCCCCGACAGCGGCTGCGCTCCCGCATCCGCAATACCCGCAGGCTGCTGACCACCGCCGCCCTCATCATGAGCGTCTACCTGCTGGCCGCCAGTTTTACGACCACCGTGCTCATCCCTGCGGAGGAGTTCGAGCCGGGCGGTGCGGCCAACGGACGCGCCTTGGCATGGCTGGCCCACGAGCACGTCGGCGAGGCGTTCGGCACCCTCTACGACATCAGCACCATCCTGATCCTCTGGTTCGCCGGCGCGTCCGCGATGGCAGGGCTCGTCAACATCGTTCCCCGCTACCTGCCCGACTACGGCATGGCCCCCGAATGGGGACGCGCGGTACGCCCCGTCGTCATCGTCTACACCGCTGTATCCATCGCCATTACCATCGCCTTCAACGCCGACGTCGACAAACAAGCCGGCGCCTACGCCACCGGCATCCTGGCCATGATGGTCTCCGGCGCCTTCGCCGTGACCGTCTCGGTGATCCGCCGCCGTCGGCGTATGGCGGGCGCCGGGTTCGCGGTGCTCACCGCGATTCTGCTCTACGCCTTGATGGCCAACATCATCGACAAGCCCGACGGCATCGCGATCTCGGGGGTGTTCATCGCCGGCATCATCGCCGTCTCCCTCATCTCCCGCGTCTCGCGCACCACCGAACTACGCGCCGACCGCATCGTCTTCGACGAGACCGCACGCCGGTTCATCACAGACACCCTCAGCCACGATCAGTCCATCAACATCATCGCGAACCGCCGCCAGGCAGGCGACGCCGCCGAGTACGCCGGCAAGGAGGACGAACAGCGGCACACCAACCCCGTCCCCGGGCGCGCCGACGTTCTCTTCCTGGAGATCGACGTGGTCGACCCCTCCGACTTCAGCGAAGCCCTGACCGTGCGCGGCGTCGAAGTCGACGGCTACCGGATCCTGCGCGCCGACGCCCCCGCGGCGCCGAACGCCATCGCCACGATCCTGCTCGCTCTGCGCGACGCCACGGGTGTGCAACCGCACTGCTACTTCGCCTGGGCCGAAGGCAGCCCCCTGGTCCACATGTTCCGCTACTTCCTCCTCGGCCGCGGCGACACCGCCCCCGTCACCCGCGAGATCATCCGCAAACACGAACCCGACCCCGACCGCCGCCCCGGCATCCACGTCGGCGGCTGACCTCCACCCGTACACAGCAACGCACCAGGCTCGTCACCGCCGTCCAAGCGGAAGTGCTCACAGAACCTTTGGCCATGGGTATTCTCGGGCGATGTCGAATCAGTCAGTGGCGGCGGGAGTCGGTCTCGCCGATGTGATGGCGCACTGCGGCGGGAGCCCGGTGGGCGCCGTGGAGCTATTGGTGGGGGCAATAGCCTCGGCGCCGGCGGCTCCGGAGCCCTATGCGGCCCTCGCCGAGTTGTGGATGGACCGACGCTCGGACCTGAAGGAGAGTCTCGAAGGGGACGGCTCCTTGAGCGCTGTGCTGGCGCAGGCGTACTTCCTGTTCCTTGCTGGGGACATGGACGACGCGGTGATGGCCCTTGGTTCGGTCACGGGTGTGCGACCCGACGTGGCATGGGGCGCCGCACCCTGGTTCGGCGATGCGCGCTTTCTCGGCGCGGTGAGTGCCGAGGCGCTGGCCGAGGCGTGTCTGCGGACGTTGGACTACGGCCACGATCTGGACACCGACGAGATGCGGGAGCGGTTCACGCCCTGGTTCCATGCCCTCGACGTGGTGTCCGAACGGAGTCCCGTACCGGAGTCGCTGGCCGCCATGGCCCGGTTGCCCCGGGCCTGCGGCCGGTACGAACTGTCCTTCACTCTCTGCGACCGCGCCGATGCCGTCGATCGGGTCATGTGGACGGCGGTCGCACGGGCGGCCACCTGGCGCGTGATGGGTGACCTGGATCAGGCTGCTGCGGCCTTCGAGTGCGCCGTGCTCCTGGACTCCGCCAACTGGTCCCTCTACCTGGACCTGGCGGACGTGCGTGCCGAACAGGGCGACTTCGCCGAGGCCGCCGCCCTCGTCGAACAGGGCCTGGAATACGAACCTCACGAAGTTTCCCTGCGCGCGGCGGGCGCCGCCTACCGCACGCGCCTTTCCGGCTCGTCCGACGACCTGAGGGCCCTGATCGCCCTGGCGCCGGATCTCGCGAACACCACCTACCGGAATCTGCTGATCGACTACGCATGTGCAGGGCCGAGGCTGCCTCGGAGACTCGTTGCCGAGGCCCACCGCCTCCGTAAGGACTAGAAAGGGCTCTCGCGCCAACTGGTGCCGGTCAGGGGGGTCTCCCGGCTTCCCGTCCCCTGATCCGCCGGACAGTGCCTTTGTGTGTGGATCACGAGCGTTGTTGACTGTTGTGTGTCTTGTCCGTGGTGAACACCTCCGGTGTTGCGGAGCGGTCTGGCGCTGCACCGCACACACTCACGTCGACAGAGCCGGCGGGTGGGCGTGGGGCTGGGATGTGGGCTCGTTGGGCTGGGATTCTTACCTGCGCCCGGCCGGTGGGGAGGTGCCCCGGGCGGGCGGAGTGGAGCCCGGCTACTGCCTCGGGGATGAGGAGCAGGAGAAGGAGGAGAAGGGGGATCTTCCAGCTGCCGGTGAGATCGCGCAGGAGGCCGAGGGCGAGGGGGCCGAGGCTGGCAAGGAGGTAGCCGAAGGTCTGGGCCATGCCGGAGAGCCGGGCGGCGGTCAGGGCGTCGGGGGAGCGCAGGGGCAGCAGGACCATGGCCAGGGGGAAGGCGCTGCCGGTGGCGAGGCCGAGGAGGGGGATCCACAACCAGCCGAGCTGCGGGGCTGCCAGGAGTCCGGAGAGTCCGCCGGCCATGAGGATGACCGTGGCCAGCACGAGAGGCCGCTGGTCATGCATGCGGGCGGCGAGGACGGGGACGGCGAAGCCGAGGGGGATACCGATGAGGAGCATGGCAGAGGCCATCAGTCCGGCTTCGGCCTGGGGGATGCCGTGGTCCCGCACGATCTCGGGCAGCCAGGCGGTCAGGGCGTAGAACAGGAGTGAGACGAGTCCGAGGAAGATGGTGAGGGACCAGGCCAGGGGGGAGCGCAGGAGAGACTCGCCGGAGGTGTTCGGCGGGGTGGTGAGCGGGGTGATGGGGGCGGGTCTGGCGTGGCGGCCCTTCTTGGGCCGGCCGAGGAGGGCGAGCGGCCCCCAGGCTAGGGCGGCGAGCAGGGAGGGGAGTGCCCAGGCGGCGAGCGAGATGCGCCAGCCCAGGGTGTTCTCGAGGGGGACGGCGAGGGCTGTGGCGAGGGCGCCGGTGGTGGCCATCAGCATCATCGCGAGGCCCGTGCGGGAGCCGGTCTTGTGAGGGAAGTGGTGTTTGATCACGGCGGGCATGAGGACGTTGCCCAGGGCGATGCCGCTTCCGGCGAGGACGGTTCCCGTGTAGAGGGTGAGGGGGGATGTCCCGAGACGTAACAGGATGCCCGCGGTGAGGAGGGTGAGGGCCCCGGTGATGGTCTTCTCGGTGCCCAGGCGGTGGGCCAGGGGCGGGGCCAGGGAGGCGAAGACGCCCAGGCACAGTACGGGCAGGGTGGTCAGGATGCTGACGCCCAGGGCGCTGAGCTGGAATTGGGTTTTCAGTGTGTCGAGGATGGGGGCGACGCCGGTGATCGCGGCCCGCAGGTTGACGGCGAGGAGTACGAGGCCGGTGAGGGCCCAGATGCCGGCTGCCCGGTTGACGCGTGTGGAAGAGATGATGAATTCCCCGTAGAAAAAGCGATGCCCCCCTCCCGTGGTGTGCACGGAAGGGGAGCCGGACTGCGTGAGGCTCAGGCTTGCGCGGTATGGCCAAGCGGGCAGGCGCCCTGAGTCGCGGTTAAAGAGGCCGCCGTGGCCGAGGCCGGTGGCGTCTGGCCGAGCTGGACGAGGATTTCCTGCGACAGCAGGTCCTCTTTGCCCTTGAGGGCGTCGGCCACTCGCTGGTCGGTGGAGAACACCATCTCGGCGGCGATGTTGTCCTGGACGATCCGGGCGAGGTTGTCCAACGCCAGAGTCACCGAGTCGGCGGGGAATTCGGCGGTGACGATGTCCAGGAGGTGGGTGTCGACCGTGTCCGGGTTCAGGTACTGCTTGAGGATGATCGAGTTCTGGTTGAGGACCGACGTCGTCCAGATCGACAGGACGACGACGTACAGCTCCTTCCATCCGGCCTCGCCGACCTTGGCCTGCCAGCGCGTCATGATGTCCTTGACGCCCTGGATCTGGACCCGTGAGGCGAACTCCATGTTGACGCGGATGTCGCCGTAGACGCTGCCGGAGTAGTCCTCGAACTGCTGCATGCTGAACGACCGTGTGCGGGTGCTCGCCGTGATGAATGCGGAAGCGCCCTCCAGGATCGCCGCGCAGGAGGCTTGTAGCCGGGCGGGCAGCTCGGCTTCCTCCAGGCGGCGCCGGGCGGTGTCGATGGTCTGGCCGAACTCCTGCAGGGGGAGGACCCAGTTCTCGGACTCGGGGCCGTGGAAGGCGACCATTTCCAGGTCGCGGGCGAACATGTCGCCGGCCTTGAGGTGGTGTGACGGCACCCGCTTGCCGAGGTACGGGGCGAGGATGGAGAACATCCCGAGGGGGATGTGGGCGATCGACTTCGCCAGCTCGAATATCTCCGGCACGGGGTGTTCGGCGATGGTCACCCCGTTGTGGACGAGGTAGTACTTGCCGCCCCGGTAGTCGTTCTGCACGATGATCACGGGGGTGAGCCGCTTGATCAGCTCACTTTTCAGCGTCGCGTAGTTGCTGCGCATCCCCACGTTGACGGCGCGGATCGCGTCCCGCGCCGCTTTGACGTCTTCCGGTCGTGCGGCGGTTGTTGCCGCAGACGCCGTGTTGCCCATCGCCCCCGTGAGGAGCGCCGCACCGCCGATTGCGGCAGCGCTGCCAATAACTTCCCTGCGTGTAGCCACATTCTCGCTTTCGTCACGTTGGGCTCGGTGTGCCCCGAACCCCTCGATACGTGACGGTAGTGAGCGGGCTGGTGTGGTGAGAATTGGCGAAAGAGACCGACTTTCACAGGGCGATAGGTAAAAAAACCTGATTTACTCCACAATCGGAATCTAATCCGCCGTTTTTCGGACAACAGAAACCCCTGTAGGACGGCCGGCGTCGGGGGGAGACGCCGACTGCCCCACAGGGGAGCAGGGAGGCAGGACTACTTGAGGGCGGCGGTGTTCTTGACGACCACGCCGTACCGGTCGGCGATCGTGGCGAGGGCGCCGTTGTGCATCTGCTGGGCGGGCACGTCACCCGCGGCGGTCTTGACCCCCCGTGTGGCCGAAGCCTCCGCGACGACGGTGGTGTGGTAGCCCTTGAGGGAGGCGTCCGCGGCGGTGTACTGCACACACATGTTGGTCATGAACCCGGCGACGATCACGTTCTTCTTGCCGGTCTTCTTCAGGACGTCCTCGAAGTTCGTACCGAGGAATGCGCTGGGCGCCTCCGCCTTGGTCACCACCGTCTCGCCGTCCACCGGGGCGACATCGTCATGGATGCGCCCGATCTCGGCCTTGACGTCGTACGGCGTCCCCTTGCCGCCGTCGTTCTGGACGTGGATGACCGGGGCGCCGGCCGTGCGGGCAGCCTCAAGCAGCTTCTTGCCCTCCGCGAGGGCCTCCTTCCAGCCCTGCAGCTCCAAGTCGCCCTGCGTGTAAGTGTTCTGATAGTCGACCAGCACAACGGTCGAGTCGGCCAGGGCGGGGACGGAGTTGTCCAGGCTGAACATCTCGCGCAGGGTCGTGGAGGTCACAGCAGTTCCTTTCAAGGGAGTCGGCGCGCTGGCCTGACTCTGGGATGCCGGGGCGGCGTTGTTGTTGTCGTCCTGGCCTCCGCAGGCGGAGAGGAAGGCCATGCTCGTAGCGACACCGACAGCGGCGAGGCGCAGTGACACCGAACGGCTCATGAGGAAACTCAACTCTCTGTCTACGGCTGGCGGAAGACGCCGGAGGCGGAAGATCCCCGGCTCCGCCCGACGCTACCCACTGGCCGGAGTGTCGGCCAGGACGCCTAACATGCAGATCCGGACATCCCCATCAGGGAGAGGAAATCCCGTGAGCCCCGTATCCCGCCGCGTCGTCATCGTCCTCTTCGAGGGCGTCGACCTCCTCGACGTCACCGGCCCGCCCGAAGTCTTCGCCCTTCTTCAGCGCGAGACCGACGGAGCGCCCGGATACGACGTCGTCCTGGCTGCCGAGACCCTGGACCCCGTCACGACATCCGCCGGGGTGCGCGTCCTGCCCGACGCCACCTTCGAGGACGCCGCGAAACACACCATCGACACACTGCTGGTCCCCGGCTCCGTCGAAGTCGACGACGCCCACCGCGTCCATGCCCTCGCCGACCCGGACGTGGTCTCCTGGGTCAAAACCCTCGCCGACCGCAGCCGCCGGATCACCTCCGTCTGCGTCGGCGCCCACATCCTCGCGGCCGCCGGACTCCTCGACGGCAAACGCGCCACCACTCATTGGTCCACCGCCGCCCAGCTCGCCAGCGATCACCCCGCCGTCGAAGTCGACGCCGATCCCATATTCATCCGCGACGGCAACGTATGGACCGGCGCCGGAATCAGCTCCTGCCTCGACCTCGCCCTGGCCCTGGTCGCCGAGGACTTCGGCGAAGCCACCGCCCTGCGCGTCGCCCGGCAACTCGTGATGTACCTCAAACGCCCCAGCGGACAGAGCCAGTTCTCCGTCCCCCTCGAACCCGCCTCGGCCACCCGCCGTATGGAAGACCTCCGCCTGTACGTCACCCAGCATCTCGACAGCCCCCTCACCGTCACCGACCTTGCCCAGGCCGCACACATCAGCGAACGCCAGATCACCCGCACCTTCCGGTCCGAACTCGGCCTCACCCCGGCCGCCTACGTTGAATCCGCCCGCGTCGAACGCGCCCGCAACCTCCTCGAATCCACCGATTCCACCCTGGCCGCCATCGCCTCGGCCTGCGGCTTCGGCACCACCGACACCCTCATCCGGGCCTTCCGTCGAAAACTCAACACCACGCCCACCGACTACCGGGCCCGGTTCCGCATCACCCCGTAGGGCGCGACCTTCCGGCGTCCGTTCACACACGCGCGTTCGCCCACACCGGCGCAGATCGGCCGGGGGCCAGCGACGCGAGGTGGTGATCCCCCCCAGGCAGCGATGTTGGCGGAGGCGAGGGCACGCACCGGATGCCCCACGCCTTCAGCGACAGGGTGGTGGAGGCTATGCGGCTCGGCAGGTTGGCGCGTCAGGTCGCCTGTCTCCCGTCGGTCCGCTGTCTGCGGGCGTAGGCGCGGCCGATCGGTTCGGCGCTCAGGCCGTGCAGCACGATGCTGAGCATGACGGTCAGCACCATCACGCGGGCCACGAAATCGGCGCTGTGAGCGGGCATCTCGACGGCCGCGAGGAGCCCGAAGACGACCGACGTCACACCTCTGGGCCCGAGCCACCCGAGGAACAGCTTGTCGGACCGTGTCAACCCCGTCCCTGAGAGCACGAGCAGCACGGGGATCATGCGCGCCAGAGTGACGGCGACGAGCGCGTACAGGACGATCGACAGGTGGAACCCGTCCCCGAACACCTCGTTCACGGTCTGGCCGAACAGGAACCAGAGCCCGAGGGACATCAGGGCGACCAGGTCGTCCGTCATCTGTACCGCGTCCTGCGGCAGGTGGCGCATGGCGGGGGCGATGCAGACGCCGGCGACGAAGGACGCGACGAAGCCGTTTCCCCCGAGGGCCGACGAAAGCGAGTAGGCGGCCACAGGAACGGTCAGGACGCCGAGCCGCGTCGCCGCGCGCTGCGTCCAGCCGCTCGCCCACGACCGGCGCAGCAGCCACCCCGCCACGTACCCGATGACCGCCCCCGCGCCGACGGCCCAGGCCGCGGCTTCGACCGCGCCCAGCAGCGCCTCCATGTAATCGGCGCTCCGCGTGCAGGACTCGACAGCGGCGGCCATGCACAGGAGGAACACCGGTGAGACGATGCCGTCGTTCAGACCCCCTTCGACGTTGAGGACCTCCCGGAGCCGCGCCGGGATCCTCTTGTCCCGTACGACGGCCGCGGTGGGGGCAAGGTCCAGAGGGACGACCACCGTCGCCAGGACCGCCAGGACCCAGCCGGGCTGGTCGGGGAAGAAGGCGTACGCCGTGAGAAAGGCGAAGCCCAGGGTCAGCGGCAGCGCACCACCGAGCAGGCGCGCGACGATGCCCTTCTCCCTGCGGATGACGCCCCCGGGCACCTCGGTGGCGTCGACGAAGAGCAGCAGCGCCAGCACGACCTCCACGGCGTGCTCGAAGCCGGCGGTGTCGATCTCGAAGCGCAGCGGAGGATCCGGCCCGGCGGTCATGGCGACGCCCGCGGCCATCATGGCGATGGGAGCCGTGATGCTCCAGCGCGCCAGCCGGTGCGAGAGGACGGCCCAGACGAACAGGATGCCCGCGATTACGGTGACGGCGAGCATCGCATCCTGCGCTTTCCGGCTGGGCGGCTTTCCCGAGGTACGGAGTTGAGAGCGCGACACCGGGCCGTGCGCAGTTGCCGAGCCCGTCGCACGACTCCTTGGCGAGTGCGGCGCCGCGGGTAACTCCGCCTGAGGTCGATGCCGCCTTCAAGGGTGTCGGGTTGGTTGGTCATGTCGCTCCGCTGCGCCTGGAGCCGCCGCCCCCGGCGACTCGTGTCGTTCTCCCGGGGAGCGTAGGGCTGCGCACGCGGCAGCGTTCCCCGCCGCGCCGAGCCGTTGGTGTGGCGCGGCGGCACGGGGCCGGGAATCCGATTCTCTTCGCTCAATCGGCGGATTTCTGCGTCCGTCACCTCGGTCGCAGCGGGTGGCGGCGCAGGAGGGCGACTACGGCACGATGGTGCGGTGAACGAGGAGCCGTTGGAGGAGTGGGCGCGGCGACGACTGGGGCATTGGTGGGAGTCATGGACAGCCTGCACGCAGGGAAGGCCCTGCTGTACCCGCCACAGCCGGTCGAGTAGAGGCCCGCCGGGTGGGACCGCCCGCCGCTGGGCAAAACGGCGAGGGGGCACCGCCGTACGGCACCGACAGAGGAGGGCAGGGGAGAGGCGCCCGAGTGCGGGGTCAGGAAGGGGGCACGCGGTATATGAACGAGGGGTAAGGATCCGTCGTCGCCGCATGCCACGCCCGTTTGATCTGCGCAGGGGCCGCGTCCCGGGCGTGGGCGAAGGCGGTGAGACAGGCTGCGTGGACTGCGGTCCGGTCGGTGCGCCGTGTGAGGTCCAGTAGTTGGCGCAGGGCGGTAACGGCGTCGTCGCAGCGGTCTGCGGCGAGGTGGGCTACGGCCGTAGCGAGCAGGGTGTCGGCGAGGTCCGTGAGGATGTTGGCGAGGAGAGCGGTGTGGGAGTTGGAGTCCGCCTCCATCAGGTCCCGCAAGAGGGTCTCGGCCTCGTAGTAGCAAGCAAGGGCGCGCTCGTCGTCCCCGCCACTGCGAAGAGCCCGGGCCAGGATGCCCAGACGCTGGGCGGTGACGGCTTGGTAGCGGTCCCGGTCGGCTTCGGCGAGGCGTCGGGTGAGGGCCAGACTTTCCTGGGCGTGGGCGACGGTGTGATCCAGGATGTTTGCCTTCCGCTTACGAATGGCGAGGTTGGCCAATGTCCTGGCCAGATCCGGTTCGTACTCCTGCGGGTCGAGGCCGGCGGCTCGGCGGTACAGGGCGACACTTCGCTCGGTGGCGTCGACGGCTTGGCGGTTGGCGCCCTGCTGCCAGTGGCGAAATGCCAACTCGTCCAGCGCGGACGCGAGCCGTGGCTCGTAGACAACAGGATCGGTGACGGCGAGCCGCTCGCAAAGTGCCGACAGCTCCTTCAGATCGTCGAGTTGCGGAGGATCAGGCCGCTCCTTCGAGATAGGAGACCCCGAGGGGGAAGTGGCCGGGGCGCCGCCCAGGTAGGCGCGGCTTTCCAAAGCCAGGACGAGCAGAGGCTCCCCGCTCTCGGGTGCCTGCCGCACCAACGTCCGGCACAGGCTCACCGCCTGGCCGGACATCTCCCGGGCGCGCTCCAGGTCGCCGGTCGCCGCGTGGCACCAGGCCAGGTCGGTCAACAACTGGGACCGCAGGTGAAGAATCTCCGGGTAGTACGACGGCTTCATGGTGTCGGACCACCAAAGGGCGTCGTTTCCGGCTTCGAGAGCTTCCTCGAACCGGCCCAGAGCGCGCAACCCGCTGGTCACCTCGCACAACATCCGTACCTTCACCCGTGCGGCGCGCAGCATGACTTCCCACAGGGACATCCCACGCAGAAGTTCCGCGCAGTCCATGTAGCGGGCCACAGACTCCCGGACGCGGCCCATGCGGCCGAGCACCCACGCCTGGACGCGCAGCGCATCGGCGAGGCTGCCCAGTGACTTGTCCCTGCCCTTGGGCACCGCGTCCCGGTAGGCCGACACACATTCCCGGCTCTTCACCAAAGCCTCGTCGAGACGTCCTGTCTCCGCGAGGACAAGGGTCTGCACGCGCAGCAGGTACGCGGTCCGCGTCCGGGACATGCGCGCGCCGACCACGTCCAGGCATTGGCCGGATGCGACGAGCGCTTCCTCGTACCGGTCGGTCAGATAGAGCGCGTTGGCGTACAGCATCAGGGCACTGGCCAGACCATCACGGTGCTGTAGGCGGCTGCCCCGCGCGAGGAGAGCGCGGTACATCCCGACGGCCTCCTCGCTCCAGGAGAGACGCCGCACCGTCGGCCGCTGCCAGAGCAGGAACAGCCCGGGGGTGAGGCATCGCAGGAGCGCGGCTCCGTGCAACGGCCCTCCCAGGCCGACATGGCCCCGCGCAAGCACCCTCGTCAGTGGAAGCAGAACGCGCACAGTCCCCATCGGCTTTCCCTTCGCAGAGATGCATGGGATGACTGCCGACACCGCGCCTTGGTTGTACGGAAAGCAGCACTCGTGGGCCGCTGGAGCCCGGAGAACCTCGGTGCCACGCAAGAACGGCTTGCTGGCAAGGCGTTCAGTGCGAACGGCTCCCCGTCGCCGTGCACGACGGAGGCTCTGGCGGAGACCTCAGGCGCAGGGGTCTGATGAACCCCTGCAGTATGTCGTGGGCCTCCGCCTCTCCTGGGTATCCTGCCTCGTTCTGAACAGGCCACGGAGGTCCACCATTATGAGCAGCACGACGTCGTCCTTGCCCGAGCGGCTTGAGCTGTCGGGGGAGGGGCTCGTCCTCCGCGACTGGACGGAAGCGGACCTGCCCGTGATGCCGGAGCTGTTCGACCACCCCGACATCGCCTACTGGACACCGATCGTCTCACCGTTCGACAGAGCCGCTGCCCGTGCACGGCTGGACCGGGACCGGCAGATGCGTAAAGCGGGCACGACCATCCTGCTCGCCATCACCGTCGACGGTGGCGCACCGCTCGGCGAGGTAATGCTGCGGCGCGCACCCGAGGGCACGGAAATCGGCTACGCGGTCGGCCCGGCGCACCGCGGCCAGGGGCTGGCAGCGCGGGCGGTGCGGGTGATGGCCGCGTACGCCTTCGAGCAGCTGGGCGCGGAACAGGTGATTCTGGAGCTGGAGGCAGAGAATGCCGCCAGTGTTGCCGTGGCCACCGCCGCGGGCTTCTCGCTGCTCGACGTGCCGCTGATCACGGGGGAGGAGAAGGGACGGCCTTACGCCTTGCGGACGTGGGGCCTTGGCCGTTCCTGACCCGCAGACTCCGCGACGAGAACCTGCCCGAATCCATTGCTTGCGCCAGATACGGCGGCCGGCATTGGCAAGCACCTTTGCTCGAAGGGGCGAGAGGCCTGTGCCAGACACGGGAGGGCGCCGATCCCCTGAGCTGCTGCCGCGCTCGATGGTGAAAGCGAGCTATCGCCGCTACGGAGAGGCCTCCCTGTACGACGAGGCGCTCGACGTCGGGGGTGCGAGGGACCGGCGCTTGAGGCCGTCCGACGGCAGGAGGCCGAGCCGGGCCTGTCGTACCGTAGCCCTTAAGCGGTGCCTTAAGAGGTAGGCCGCAGGTGGCCGACCGGCCCAGGATGTGAAGCGGCAACCGGCTCATCCATCCTGGAGGTCGGATGAAGACTCGTCTCGCCACTGCGCTCTGCGGCGTCGCACTCACCGCAGGAACGCTGCTGAACGCGCCCGCCGCCACAGCCCAGGCGTCCGCCTACCCGACCAGCACATTCGACGTCACCCTCGGGAACACCTATACGAGGGGCACCATCACTTGGTATGCCCGTTCCGTCACCGTGACGGGCGAGCACAAGTCTGTGGACGGGTTCAGCTGCCGGGGCACGTCAGTGTTCACCCTCACCAGCGCCAACGTCGAACTCGACCGAAACTACAGCGCAAATGTGTGTGGCACGAGCGCGAAGTTCACTGTCCCTGTCGAAGCGGATGTCCCTGGTGGTGCAGCCGTTGTCCGTATCTGCCTCGATGACGGGAGTTTCGATGCCGGGAACATTACGTACCTCCTGTGCAAGCGGTACGGGCGCCCCTGAGCGCCGGCGCGCGCTGCGACGGCCCGTCGCCACCACAGTCCCGCTGCCAAGGCCTCGCAACAGCTGCCACTGGGACTGCATACGCTCCAGCGGGGGCAATGCGCACTGTGGTCTGTCATGAAGGTCGTCAGCCTGCCCCGCACTGACGCCACCGCCCGGTGTCGCCTGACCACCGCAGGCGGCCGAACCGTCTGCGACACCGGGCGCGAACGGCAAACTGCTGCTGATCAGCACCGTTCTCGCGGCCAATCGCCCGGGCCGCAACCGCCTCTCGGCGGGTTGCGCAGACGCGCAGCGTGACCTGCCGAGACGTCGCTCGTTCGGACGTGGGCGCCCAATCCTTACCGGATGTCTGCAAGGGGTATCGTCGTCCGGTCACGGATGGCAATCGGATCGTCCGTTCAGCGCAGAGGAACCAACATGACTGATCTGAACTCGCTGCGGGCAAGCCTTGCGTCAGGTGAGCACGAGTTCGCCGACACCTTGGCCTTCGTCGCCGCGCATTACGAGTATCAGCCGCAGGCGTTCCGCAACGGGGAACTGGAAAATGCCGCAGGTGAGAACGAGGGTTCCTGCAAGACGCTGGGACTGGCCCTGCTGGAAGGGCTGAGCGATGCGGAGGCGCTGTTGGCCTTCGGTGAGCACTATCGCAGTGTGCTGGCGACGCCGAACGGCACTGATCACGTTAACATCCGCAACCTCATGGCCCATGGCCTGGCAGGGGTGAGCTTCGCCGGGCAACCGCTGGCCCGCAAGAGCTGAACAGCCAGGTCCGGGCGAGCATCGAGGCAGCCGCCGCCGCTCCCGGTCCCCGATGAGCGAGTCCACCGCTTCGTCGGCCAATGCGCCGACACGCGCGACCTCGTCGGAGACCTGGTCGCGACCACCGGCGTACCGAGGCCGCGTCAGCAGCCCTTCTCACGGCCGGCGAGCTGTTGCGTCAGTCGTACTGGCGGAGCTGTCTTGGCGCGGGCCTGCCGAACTCCGGAACGAACGTGGGCACGGCATACAGCGGCTTGGCTGGCGACTGGGCGCGGGACAGCTGCAGACATCGGAACGTGAACGGCCTACCAGGTAGAAAGCTCGACGACGCGTCGCCATCTCATCCACCTGGACCGCGCTCCCGATCACCCCAGCACGACGACCACGACCAACGCCCCCACGAGTGAGTCGATCCGGTCGAGCAGCCCTCCGGCTCCCGCCAGCCACTGGCCCGAGTCCTTGGCCCCGGCGCCGCGTTTGACGAGGGACTCCACCAGGTCGCCCGCCGGCCCGCCCACGGCCACCGCGGCCACAGCTGGCCAGCTCCACGCCGAGAGCAGCGCGAGTACGGCAAGGCCCGCCGCCGCGCCGCACAGCGTCCCGCTCCACCGCTTGGCCGGGGAGAGCGGCGACAACCGGGGCCCGCCCAGCCGCGGGCCGGCGAAGTACGCCACCACGTCGGCGATGGACACCGCGGCGAAGAGTGCCAGCCCAAGTTCCCCCAGCGGCACCAACGTGGCCAGCACGCCCAGCCACACCAAGCCGAGCAGACCAGTGCCGAGCCGTCGCAGGCCGTCCTCGGAGTCACTGGTTGCCAGCGGAAGGGCGACCAGGGCGAGGGCTCCGACGGCGGCCACCCGCCAGACGTGCTCCGGTGCCAGCGCGGCGGCGACGATCAATCCCGTCACGGCCGTGGCGAGCACCGTCCGGTCGGTGCGAGGCAGCCGGGTCAGCGCGCCGAACTCCAGCACCGCGACCACCGCAACGGTTATGGAGAGCAGGGCGATCCCGGGGCGTCCCCACCAGAACGCGGCGGTCACCACCGGCACGCCCACCGCCCACGCACACCACCGGACAAGCAACTCCCGCCGCCGCGACGCCACCACCGCCACACCGCTCACCAGCAGCGCGCCGCCCAACCAAGGTGCCAGCGCGGCAACCGAGGTCACCTTGCCGCCCCGACGGCCGGCAACACGAGGGAGCTCGCGCACAGGTCACTGAGAGCGGCGCGGTAGGCGGTCACGATGCGCGCGTTCTCGCCGGTGTCGCGGACCGCGACGCGCACGGTCCGGCCCTCGTACGACGACGACAGCGGCGAGAGGTCCCGCAGGTACACGTCGTGGCTCCGGCACTCCGCGACCAAGGACGCGGCGCTCGGGCCGCCCGGCGGCAGCGTGAGTGTGAGGAAGTTGGCCACGGAATCCCCGACCGTGACCGACGCGTCCACCGCGGCCAGGTCAGCGGCGAGCTCGCGGCGCAGCTCGTGCGTGCGCCGCAGCACGCTGGTGTAGTACGCCGGGTCGCGCAGGGCCGCCACTGCGGCGAGCTGAGCCGGCAGCCCGATCGCCCACGGCGGCGTCCACCGGCGCAGCTCCGCGGCCACACCCGGCTCGGCCACCACGTATGCGGCCCGCACACCGGAGAGAGCGTACGTCTTGGACATCGAGGTGCAGACCACCACGCGCGTGTCCCGCGCGGCGAACGGGGCGAGGGACTCGGCGGGATCGACGTAGCCGAGGTACGCCTCGTCGATCCACCAGCGGGTCCGGGCCGGGGCGGCGCTGATCACCGCGCGCAGCTCGGCGGCCGGTGCGTGGCGGCCGGTCGGGTTGTTCGGGTTGACCACCACCACGAGGTCGTACGACCCGTCGGCGACGACCGCCGACAACCTGGCCGGATCGATGCGCCAACCCTCCTCGCGCCGCAGCCGAAGCCGGTCGACGCGGCAGCCGATCACTCGCTCCGTAACGTGGGCGTATTCGCCGTACCCGGGGTCCATCAGCAGGACCCGGCTCGTCGATGACAGCCACCGGCCGAAGGCACGGAAGATCAGGTCGGAGGAGCCCGCGCCGACCGCGAGCGTCTCCGGGGGCAGGCCGCGGACCGCGGCGAGCTCCGCGAGCAGGCCCTCCGCACCGGTCGGGGGAGAGGTGCGGGAGACCCACCCGGCGTCTTCGCTGAGTACCGCCCGCGCTTCGGGAGCCGGCGGGAACCAGGCGTCGAGGACGTCGGCCGCGACCACTTGGTGACGCCGTTCGAGCGTGCGGAAGTCCGAGCCGATCGCGGTGAACGAGGCCCCGCCGTGTTCACAGCCATCCGGCCGGGGCGCGAACGGCACGTCCAGTTGCCAGTCCACGCCGACCGCCAACCGGGTCAGCGTCGCCGCATGCCGCGCCGCCGTACCCCGCGTCAGCTCCGCCACCTCCCCGGTGAGCACTTCGAAGTCGACCGCCCCGCTGCGTACGGTACGACCGACGGGACGCAGACCCGCCGCCCGGTACATAACCACCAGGTCGGCGCGGCCCATCGCCACCACCCGCCGCCCGCCCCGGGACGCGATCCAGCGCAGCGCCGCGTACATCAACAGCGCGCCTGCCGCGCCGGTCCGCTCGTCGGGTTCGACGGTGAGCAGCCGCACCTCGAAGACGTCGCTCTCGTCAAGGAGCGGAAGCTCCGCCCGTGTCAGGTACTTGTCCAGCGCGTACCGGCCCGCCCACGGAGGCGTCACGCTCACGAAGCCGACACGGTCGGCACACCGCGCCGCGACCAAGTAGACGTTGTCGCCGTCCAGCCCGTCGACCAGCCGCCCCTCGGCATTGGGCAGGTGCTGGCCCAGCTCCTCCGCGTAGACGCGGTGCCGCAGCGCATGAATCCAGGACAGGTCGCCGGTGGTGGCGGAACGCAGGCTGAGGAGACGGCTCATCGGAACCTCTTCGTACGGGGACAAGGCGGTCCAGTGTGGCCGCGACCGGCTCGCGGGCAGCAGGGGCAGACAGCTCGGGCGGTCTGAGTATGCGTACTCAGGCGGGTTCGGTCGCCAGTGTCCAGAATGCCGCGATCCCGTGTCCTGTTGCCCCGACCGTCGCGGTCATTGGATCGAGCTCCCGGCTGTCGCAGGTGCCCTTCTCCCGGGGGCCGTTCGGCGCCGTAACGGCGGTGCCGTCACCACAGCGGGCGGGCGGGCGGTCGCGAGCGACCTCCATCGGTGACCGGTGCTGTGGCGCGGCAGGTTACGGTCGAAGCCGCTGGCCAGGACATTGACCTCCTTGCCAATGTCCATCGATGAAGCCCAACTGGTTGATGTGCACGACCAGAAGGCCCGTGCGCGTGCGGCTGACAGCTCCAAGGACATGCTCCTGCGTATGAAACGAGCAGGAACGCGTGCACTGGTGCTTGCGTTGTTGGCCGCGATCGTGTGCGCCGGTTGTACGGCGAAGACCCGACCGAGTCCAGGGGGCGACAGGCCAGACCTCGGGATCTCAGGCAGGGATGCGTGCTCTCAGCCGTACCCTCCCGCTGTCACTGTCGGAGAGGCCGACAATGCCTCACCGTGACCGCTCCGGCGCGTGACCCTTCACGGGCGCGCAACTGCGCGGCACGCAGACAGGCAGCACCGGCGGACGTGGCTCATCCGATCCCCTCCAGGAACGGCACCATCGAATCGATGAAGTGCTCGTTCCGATCGCCGGCCACCATGTGGCCCGCGTCGGCCACTTCGACGCGCTGCGCATGGGGAACCCTGTCACAGAACTGCTCGGCGATGTCTGCGCGTACCACGTCGCTGAGCCCGCCGCGGACGAGCAGAATCGGCACGTCGGCGTGAAGGGCGGCGTCGAGGAGACGCTCCGCCATGCCGGGCGGATCCATCCGGTCCTCGAAACTGTCCAGCAGGCGTGGGTCCCAGTGCCAGATCCAGCGCTCGCCGTGGCGTCGCAGGTTGCGCCGTATCCTCTCGGGGTCGTCCGGACCTGGGCGGTGCGGCAGGTAGGCGGACACCGCCTCGGCTGCTTCCCCCACGCTGGCGAATCCGTCCGGCCGACGGCGCATGAACTCGACGATGCGGCGCGCCCCGCGGGGATCCGGTCGATGGGCGACGTCGACCAGCACCAGGGCGCGAATCGTTGCCCTGGGTGTCTCCCCAGCGGCGAGCAGCGCACTCAGACCACCGAGCGAGGCACCGACGAGCACCGGCCGGTCGCCGCATGCGGTGACGAGCGCCCGGACGTCGGCGGCGAACAGGTCGAGGTCGTAGCCACCGTCGGCCGACCATTCGCTGCCGCCGTGCCCGCGCAGGTCCGGGGCGATGACCTGCCACCCCAGTGTGGCCAGTCGAGGGCCGGTGCGGTCCCAGGCGTGTCGCGTCTGGCCGCCGCCGTGCAGCAGGATCAGAGGTTGTGAGGACGCCTCGCCCCACACATCCGCCGCGAGCTTGATCCCGCCGTGGCCCACGAGGTCTTGGCGCCGTGGCATCGCACCGGCCGTCATGCCGAGTCCCGGGTTCGCAATGGCGCCAGCAGTTGGTCGCGGTAGGGATCCTCAGCCGCTGCGGCGAGCGCAACATCCAGCGCGAGCAGTGCACGTGCGAGGAACCGGTCATCATCGATCAATGCGGCAACCCATTGATGCAGCGCCCCGACGCACGAGGTGCCGACCAGGGCGGCCAGCCGATCAGTGTCGATGTCGGCGCGCAGGACGCCCTGGGTTTGTGCGTCCCTCATTGCTTGGCGAAGTTGGGTGAGCGGACTGCGGTCGAGTACCAGGCCGCTCTTTTCCCACTCACGCACCATGCGACGCGACACGACCGGGTCGTCCACGAACAGTTGAACGGTCGACCTGACGATCTCGCGCGGGTCCCCGGCTGCCGACACCGCCAGGCGGCGATCGAGCTCGTCCATGAACCCGGCGGCCAGCGCCTCCCAGATCTTGTCGCGCGGCCCGATCAAGTTGTACACGGTGGCCGGGGCGACCTGCGCTCGCGCGGCGATCCTCTCCGTACTGATCACCGACTCCGGATTGTCTCGCAGCAGTTCGCGAGCCGCGTCGAGGATGCGTATCCGTCGCTGCACCTTCTGCTGCTCACGCAGCCCGCCTTCGACCTTCGGCATACGCATACACCTCCTCACCGTTTTTAGAGAGCAATCTAAAATTAGAGAGGCCTCTGGAAATGTCAAGCGTTGAGGTGACGGACCGCTGGAGGCCAGCCAAGGGCAGCCCTCGCGCGGACGCCGTCCTGACCACACCTGGGGCCGGGTCGCCGGTGCTGTTCGAGGAGGTCTACAACGGCACCGAGAACCGGAACAGCCCCGACCCCAGCCCGCGCCTCTGCCTCGGTCGACCCCAGCGCGCGCAGTCGCCCCGGCGCGGTGGACTCGTCGCCGATCCGACAGGCCGCCACCGCTGACTCACTCAGCTGCGCCAATGCTGCCCGCGCCCGATCTATCTGACGTCTAGTCAGCGTCGCAGCTACAACGTACGGACATCACCAGCGCAGCGGCCTCGGTGAAGTCGGCTCCACCGGCGGGGAGCCCGACCGGCTCTCGGATCACCTCGGCAGCCCGTTTGGCCCGTTACGACTGGACCTGACCGCACGGGCGCTGACGGGCGGCAATGGCAGGCCAATGCAGCTGCACCTGCTCTTGGGAACACGCAGGTGACGGTGGCGCCACAAGGAGGCGTCGTGCCGGCCGTTGGTTCCGCCGTCGACGGCCGGACCAGACGGCCGTCCGCCGCCTTTGCGACGGCGGCGCCCTGGGCCCACCGCGGCCCCGACGCAGCCCTGGTCTCCACTGCAGCCGCTGCTCCCGGCCTCGCCCCGGGCGCCTGTGTGGACATTCGGTGCAATCTTCCATTCTCCCCGCGTCGCCCCGCACGCTCGGTAGCGTGATGCTTACAAGTCGTGCGGTGGCAGCGGGAGTTGCGCGCCGGGCGTTGGCTGTAGAAGCAAGGGAGCAGGCGTCGATGGCGAACGTGGAGGTCTCCTTGAAGGAGACGATGACCTCGATTGAGGGCGCGGTGGGGGCTGCATTGGTGGACTACACCAGTGGTATGGCGCTGGGAACCCTTGGCGGTGGGAAGGATTTCGACCTTACGGTCGCCGCCGCAGGCAACACCGATGTGATCCGTGCGAAGGTCCGCACCATGGAGATGCTGGGCCTGAAGGATGAGATCGAGGACGTGCTCATCACGCTCGGCAGCCAGTACCACCTGATCCGGCTGCTCAGCGGAAGGGGCAACAGCGGCCTGTTCCTGTACGTCGTGCTGGACAAGGCTAAGTCCAACCTGGCCATGGCCCGGCATCAGCTCAAGCGCATCGAGTCCGACCTAGAGCTGTAGCCGCGGCATTTTAGTGCCCACGTGTGTCCATGAGTTGAAGATTTCTTCAATCCGGCATATCTGAAACAGGTAATACGCGGGCATGCGTGGGCCCGCCGCAAGAAGGTATGGGTGGCCGACCGGTTGGACTCTGCTCGGCCCCGGGCAAGGTTTGAAGCAACAGCAGGAGCATCCATGGGAATGCAGGTACCCCTCTACCAGGCGAAGGCCGAGTTCTTCCGCATGCTCGGACACCCCGTCCGCATCCGTGTCCTGGAGCTCCTGCAGAGCGGTCCCGTACCCGTACGCGACCTTCTCGCTGCAATCGATGTCGAACCGTCCAACCTCTCTCAGCAACTGGCGGTCCTGCGCCGTTCCGGCATCGTCATCTCCATCCGCGACGGAGCGACCGTCAGCTACGCACTCGCCGGCGGCGACGTAGCCGACCTCCTGCGCGCGGCCCGCCGCATCCTGACCGAACTTCTCGCCGGTCAGAGCGAACTGCTGGCCGAACTGAGGCAAGTGGAACCGCAGGCAGGCTGCACGGGCAGAAGTACCGGCCGCTGACTCTGGCACGAGAAGTCCGCCCGGTATCGGCGGTTCTCGAGCTGTCGGTCAGTCGCAGGGTGGGCCCGGGGCATCAGGGCTGCCAGGTTTCGGGGGAGTACTTCTTCATTGTTGCTTGCGCGATGGTAGCCGCGTTGAGTCCGTTGGAACCGGACTTGAGGCGTTGAAGGTTGTAGCAGTATTCGATGCTGCCCTCGGTGTCGGAGGTGAACAGTAAAGTGCCTTCCCGGTCCTGGTCGGGGTTGCCGTAGGTATGCGGGGTGGCCGGTGGGGACGGTGACCATCTGGCCGGCGGTGACGCAGCGGATGTCGTGCCTGGAGCTGAAGGCGGCGGCGCCGGACAAAGCCCGGGTGTGGCAGTGGTCATGTCCACCCCTCATCCGCGGTCGGTCTGCCCCGTGCCCGGCGCGGAGTGGGAGGTACGCCTCCCGTTCCAATGCTTGCGCACTTCGCTGCGCAGGACCGCCCCGCCGGTGAAGGGGCCTTACTTACCGTCCGCGAGCCGCCCACAATGCCCCCTTGACCAGTGCACGGGAAGGGTGGCGTGAGGTGGCTGTTCGGTACGCTCCAGGCCTGCGGGACGCCGAAGAAGGCAGGAAATTCAGCATTTTGCTGTGATTGCCCTCGACAGGGGGTACCGGAGACTGCTTTCGGCACACAGTGAACCCTGAGTGGTCCTCAGTAATGGCGGGTGCATTCGGTCATTGGAGCAGGACAGTCCTGGGTGGACGCGCGCAGACAAGGTCCCAGTGCGCCCCGGCATCTCGGTTCGGCTCGCGTCGGCGCGGCGTACTAACCACGTCTACTGCGCCCCTTAGACGGCACCTGGAAGCATTTCTTCATTCTTGCACGATACAGCCGGTGTAAGTTCCGCATTTTAATTACCCGCATGACCTGCACTGTCGCGATCTGGCTGCATTCACACTGTACAGATCATCCGATGTTCTTTAGCGGCCTTGTCGTGGCACCGGCTCATGCCGGTAGCTATTGCCTGCAACCGCGTTCTCGCTCAGGGCTCCCGATGAGCCCTTGGGCAGGGCGGTGGTGAACCGGCGCCCTGTTCACCGCCGGCCAGGAAGGCGGCCGTGATACCTGTACGTGAGGAGAAGGCATGAAGAAGGCATACGAGGCACCGACACTCGCCCGGCTCGGGACGTTCCGGAAGAAGACCGGGCTCCTGGGAGGCTCTGGCAACGACCGGCTGATCCTGAGCAAGAACTGACGCGGACGGTTCTTGACTCGACGTCATGACTGAACTGCACGAGAGTGCGGGGGCGGGCCCCGGCGACGCACACTTCGCTGTCTTCACCGACTGCGAGGATGCGGCCGCCGTGGCCCGCTCCCTCTCCCTCCCCGGAACACGCATCCTGAAGCACGCCTCTGACCGGCCGTGGCTGATGGGTCAGTGGCACGACCAGGAGATCGTCGTCGCCCGTGCCGGCCATACGGCCCTCGCCGTCATCGGTTGCTGCCCGATCGACCCCGCAGAGCTCGAGCGCCATGCCGGGCGGCTGCGCGATCTCACTGAACTCGACAAGCTGGCCCACTCCCTTCCCGGCAGCTTCCACCTGGTCGCCACGCTCGACGGTCGGCTCAGGGTGCAGGGCACCGCCTCGGGACTCCGGCTGGTCTTCCATGCCCCCGTTGCGGGAATCCACGTGGCCGCCTCGCGCGCCGACGTACTCGCCGCCGCGCTCGGCGCCACCCCTGACGAGGAGCAGCTCGCCGTCCGGCTACTGTGGCCAACGCCCCATCCGCTCGCCGTGGCGCCCATGTGGCGGGGCATCAGCTCCGTCTCCCCGGACGACGCGCTGATCGTGGCGGCTGACGGCCGGAGCGTTCGCCACTCGAGCTGGTGGACACCGCCGGAGCCAGTACGTTCGCTCGACGACGGCGCGCCCCTCGTCCGCGAAGCCCTGGCCGCAGCAGTGGATGCCCGTACTCGGCAAGGCGGCGTGGTCAGCTGCGACTTGTCCGGCGGTCTTGACTCCACTTCCCTTTGCTTCCTTGCCGATCGGTCGTCGGCCCGAGTGGTGGCCAGCACCTGGCCGGGGCGCGACCCCGCGGACACTGATCTGTACTGGGCCGAACAAGCGGCCCGGTCCATGCCGGACGTCGAGCACGTCGTATGGGACGCTGATGCCTCGCCGCTGGTCTACACCGATCTGCTTGGCATCGACGATCTGCTCGACGAGCCGACCATCGGCGTCATGGACCGCTCACGAGTCCTGCACCACCTGCCCGGCCTGGCCGGGAGGGGCAGCCGCGTCCACATGACCGGCATCGGCGGCGACCACGTGGCCTGGTGCTCGGAGGCGTACTACCACCGCTTGGCGCGCACCCGCCCGCTGTTCGCCCTGCGGCAACTGCGCGGGTTCAGGGCCCTGTGGCAGTGGCCCCTCGGTGGCACAGTGCGCGCCCTGGCCGACTCCCGGTCCTACGGGCAGTGGCTGGCCGACTCCAGCAACACGCTGAGAGACCCCCTGCCCGCCACCGTCAGTACCAGCCTCGGCTGGGGTATGCCCCCTCGCCTCTTCAGCTGGGTGACGCCCGACGCCGAGCGACTGGTCCGCAAGGCACTCGGCGAGGCGGCCGCACACGCGGTTCCGCTGCATCCGGACCGCGGCCTGCACACCGACCTCGAACAGATCCGTTCCTGCACCCGCATCATCCGCCAGTGGGACCGTATGGCCGCCCGGGCCGGCCTGCCGATGGCGTCGCCGTTCCTCGACGACCGCGTCATCGAGGCGTGCCTCGCGGTTCGGCCGAGCGAGCGGGTCACGCCGTGGCAGTACAAGCCTCTCCTGACCAAGGCCATGAGCGGGATCGTGCCCGAAGCGTGTTTGCGACGCACCAACAAGGCCGCCGCTTCCATGGACGCCGCCAACGGATTGCGCGAACACCGCGCCGACTTGTTCGCGCTGTGGGAGGGCTCCCGGCTGGAACAGCTCGGCCTGGTTGACGCGGACGCCCTTCGCCGGCTCGCCCAGCGGCCGGCCACGCCCGAACTGCGTGACGCCGTCCTCTACTCGACCATCGCCGCCGAAGTGTGGCTGCGCGGTCTGGACCGAGCCGGCGGCCCCAAAGCGCCCGCGACCTCACCATGACAGCAGCTCCCCAACAGGAAGGCACACGCATGGCATTGCAGTTCGGCACCGACGTACGCACGGCACAGACCGACTATGGCACCGTCCTCCTGGATGAGCGCGCCGGAGAGTACTGGGAGCTGAATCCCACCGCCACCCTGGTCGTCAACATCCTGCTGGCGGGTGGTGACGAAGCCGACGCGGTCGCCGCACTCTCCAGCGAGTTCGACGTCGACCTCACCCAAGCTACGCAGGACGTCGAGGCCCTGGTGCAAGAACTGCGCACGTCCGGGCTGGCCGGATGACGACGCCGAGCGCCCTTGCACGCCCGAGCGGCATCCCCTTCGCACGGCGCATGGCCGCACGTGTCGTCCTGCTTCCCGCCGTCGCACTCTCGCTCCTGCCACCCCGCCGGATCCGCGCCGTACTCGAAGTCGCACGTCGCGGGGCCCGCCCGGCCACTGCCGCACAGGCCAAGAACGCGCGGGACGCGATGTGCGCCGTGAGCCTGCGCTGCGCAGGCCCCAGAGGCTGCCTGCCCCGTTCCCTGGGCGCTGCGCTGCTGTGCCGGTTCGGCGGTACTTGGCCGACGTGGTGCACCGGGGTACGCGTCGTACCCCCCTTCACCGCGCACGCCTGGATCGAAGCCGACGGGCACCCGGTCGACGAAGGGGTGCCCGACGACTACTTCACCCGTCTGATCGCCGTCGCCCCCGCGGGCCGGCCGACGGGCCGATGACCGACAGTCACGTCGCGAACAGCGAGGCAGCACCGACGGGTGGCGACCGCTCCACCCGGGCCGCGGTCGCCACCATGTACCGGCTCACCACCGGGCACCGTGCTTCCGTCGGCGCAGCCACCGTGCTGACGCTGGTCGGCTCCGCCCTCGGCCTTGCGCAACCGCTCGTCGCCAAACACGTCGTGGATGCGAGCGGACGCGGACAGATGCCGTGGCCGCTGCTGCTGCTCCTGTCGGTGCTGTTCGTCACCGAGGCGGCGACCGGGGCGGTGGGGCGTTTCGTGCTGGAGCGGATGGGTGAGGGCGTCGTACGAGGACTGCGCCACAGCATGGTGGCGCGGCTACTCCGCCTGGAGATGAGGGAGTACGACCGCCACCGCAGCGGCGATCTGATCTCCCGGGTCACAGCGGACACCACCCTGCTCAGAGAAGTCGTGTCGCAAGCGCTCGTCGATCTTGTGACCGGGGCACTCGTCGCAGCCGGCGCAATCGTTCTCATGCTGTGGATCGATCCGCTGCTGCTGCTCCTGGTCGCCCTGACCGTGGCCACCGCCGCCCTGGTCGTCGCCTCACTGCTCAAGGGCATCCGCGCCGCCTCCGAGCGCATGCAGACGTCGGTCGGCGCGATCGCGGCCGACCTGGAACGCGCACTCGGAGCACTGCCCATGGTCCGAGTCCACCGAGCCGAGGACCGCGAAGCGGACCGTATCGGCGAGCGGGTCGAAGCGGCCTACACCGCCGGCGTGCGCACCGCGAGACTCGCCTCCGTGATGAGCCCGGCTGTCGAACTGGCCGTCCAGGGCTCCTTCCTCATCGTCCTGGTCATCGGCGGCCTGCGGGTCAACGGCCAGGGCAACTCCCTCGGCGACCTGGTGGCCTTCCTGCTGTATGCCTCCTACCTCGTGCTGCCGCTGTCGTCGGTCTTCCGCGCGGTCGGCCTCATCCAGCGCGGTATGGGCGCCTACCAGCGCATCGAGCACGCTCTGTCCTTGCCGGCCGAGCCCTCACCCACCCGGACGCCGACGACCCGGACACGTGCACGGAATCCCGACCAACGAGGCGGGCACCAGGAGCGAGCCGCGCTCGCCCTGAAAGACCTGAGCTTCGGCTACACGCCGGACCGGCCCGTACTGCGCGGTGTTTCCTTCTCCGTCCCTCACCGGGGCCAGACAGCCCTGGTCGGCCGGTCGGGTGCAGGCAAGAGCACTGTCTTCGCGCTGGTCGCCCGGTTCTACGAGCCCGACTCCGGGACCCTGCTGTTCGACGGCCGGCCGTCCACCGAACTGAGCCGCGGCGCCTGCCGCGAACGCATCGCCGTCGTCGATCAGAGCACACATGTCGTCCACGGAACGCTCCGCGACAACATCACCTACGCCGCACCCGACGCCACTGACTCCGAAGTGCGGCGCGTCGTCGAACTTGCGCAACTGGAAGAAGTCGCGCGGCGGCTGCCAGGTGGCCTGTCGGGCATCCTCGGCGAGCGCGGTGGCACCCTCTCGGCCGGCGAACGCCAGCGGGTCGCGCTGGCCCGGGCCCTGCTCGCCCGCCCCGCGATTCTCCTGCTCGACGAGCCCACCTCCCATCTCGACACTGTCAACGAGACCGCGCTCACCACCGTCATGAAGGATGCCGCCCAGGAATGCGCCCTGCTGGTCATCGCCCACCGGCTCTCGACGGTCCAGCACTCCGACCAGATCGTCGTACTCGAAAACGGCCGCACCGCCGCCTGTGGGCGTCACGAGGAACTGCTCACCATCAGCCCCGCCTACCGCCAACTGGCCGCCGGACAAATGCTGCGCCCCGCCAACACCGCGCCCCTACCGTGACAACCGCCCGCCCCACCATGCCCAACCCGGTGCGACCGAGGGCGACCCACCGGGAAGTCGATCACCCTGGACCGGGCCGCTGCGGTCGGGCGTTCGGCCACGGGGGTGAGCGCCCCACCTCCTAGCGGTTCCGGGAGCGAAGGGCTGCCATTGCGGTGGGTTGTCATACTGCTGACGAGCTTGATCGGCGGGGTGGCAGTCGGCCGCGCGGAGGGGTTGGGGGCCGGCGTGACGGTCGCGATTGGGCTGGCAGGGTTCCTTCACCTGGTCATGCGCTCATAGGCCGTCCCCGCCGGCTGCAGTCGGCTGCGCAGCACCGTGGGCCCACTGATAAAAGGCAGGTCGTCTCCCCGGCGGCCCGGGATTCCAGGTAGTCCAGGGCGGTGTCGTGGTCGGTGAACAGTTCGCGGGGGAGCCTGTCGACGGCGGCCGTGTGCTCGACCTCGCGACGTGCGGTGGCGGCGATGGACTTCGGCTTGGGCAGCAGATGCGTGATCAGGAAGGCGGCGATCTTCTCGTCGAGGCGAACTGGGTGGTGATCTTGGTGAAGTAGGCATGGCCTGGCGCGATCGAAGGTTTCCATGGCGATGTCCCTCTCCGGTGGTGAGTCGGGCGGTGCACGGGGCTGGGTGGTTCAGGCGGTGCGGGAGGTCCTGCGAGCGAAGCCGAACAGCAGCCGGCCGCGGGCGAGGGCGGCGTCGAGGTAGGCGTCGACGCGGGGTGCGTCGGCGGACTGGTCGAGCGGGTCCAGCCCGAGGACCAGGGCGGCCCGACCGTGGTCGTGGACCAGTCGGGCCCACTGCGGGTGGGCGGGCAGTTTCAGGCCCCAGCGAGCGCCGGGGAACCTCAGCAGGATGTGTGAGCCGACGGTCGCCAGGGTTCCGAGAGTGTCGGGGGCCGGGTCCTCGGCCCGGGCGAGACCGCCGAGGGTCTCGGCGAGGTGCCGCATGCGGGTCTCGATCGCGTCGGGGGCGTCGTGGCTGGTGCGGCCGAGGCGGTGGGCGAGCAGGAGGTGAGCAACCTGCTGTCCGTCCGGGGCGATGCCGGGCCAGGTCCAGGCGCCCAGCGAGGCCAGCAGTCCGGCGTCCGGGCCGGTCGCGGGGGCGGTGTGGGTCAGCACGTCCGGGCTCCCTGAACGGCTCGGGTGGTCGTGGCTGGCGGGGCGGTGGGGAAGTGAGACCAGACGACCTTCCCGAACGGCCGGCGGGGATGGATGCCCCAGCGGTCGGCGAGGGCGGTGACGATCATCAGTCCTCGGCCGGTCTCGTCCGCCGCCGGGTCCGGGCAGGCGGGCTCGGGCTTCGAGGACCTCGCCGAACCGGAAGACTGGTCGGTGGCCCACCAGAAGATCGCCCTGGCTCACCGAGGTGCCGGCGATCTCTCCGCGGCTCTGCACTTCATCACCGTCGCCCGCGGCACCGCCACCACCGACGCCCCGATGCAGCGGGTCCGTCTGGACACTGCCCACGGACACATCCTGCTGAGCGACCCCGCGACCCGCGATGATGGCCTTCACGTCCTCGACAAGGCCGCGACCATGGCCGCCCGTTTCGGGCTGTCCCACCAGCTGGCCAGCATCGAGAACATCAAGGCCATGAGCACGGGGCCGTCCGGCCCCGCCAGCCGGTGACCAGGGAGAGATCAAGCGTGGGCGACAAGCAGCAGACCATCACCGAGGACCAGTGGCGCCGGACCAAGCTGATCTGGGACTACCACCTCATGGGCCACCAGCTGCGGCCCGCCAATGTGGCGATCGGCCTGGGCAGCCACGACCTCGGCGTCGCCGCAGCCGCGGCCGACCTCTATCACCGCGGACTGTTTCCGACGCTGGTGTTCACCGGCGGCAACAGCCCCACCACCCGGGCCCGCTTCCCCCGGGGCGAGGCCGTCCACTTCCGCGCGCACGCTCTCGAACTCGGCGTCCCCGACGAGGCGATCCTCGTCGAGCCGAACGCCGCGAACACCGGCCAGAACGTCACCCTCACCCGCGACCTGCTGGCCTCGGCCGGCATCGTCCCGACGACGGTGATGCTGGTCTCCAAGCCCTATATGGAGAGGCGATCCTTCGCCACCGCCCGCAAGCTGTGGCCCAACGTCGAGATTGTGTGCGCGTCGGAGCCCTTGGAGCTGGACGACTACTTCAAATCCATCGGCGACGAGAAACTCGTGGTGGACATGCTCGTCGGCGATCTCCAGAGGGTCATCGAATACCCGAAGCAGGGCTTCGCCATCGCCCAGGATGTCCCGGAGGACGTGCATGTCGCATACGAGTCCCTCATTCGCGACGGTTTCACCAGCCGCCTCATCTCCTGACCGACCGGGGGGTGTGCGCAGTGCATCAGCCCAACCTGGTCCCGAGGCTGACCACCCTGGCCAAGCTGTTCGCCGCAGACACCTGGATCGTCCTCGACGACGTCCGGTTCACCCGCTGTGACTACCAGCACCACACCCGCCTGGCCGTGCTGTCGGACCCGGACCGGACCTGGTGGCTGTCCAATCCCCACCCACCTGCCTCAGGGCCGTGAGACCACCATCCGGGACGCTCTGATCACCGACCCCATCTCGGCCCGGCGACGGACCGAGGCGATGATCCGGCAGGAGTACCGGACCAGCCCCCAATGGCCTGTTCTCCAGACGGCACTGGAGCCGGTCTGGCCGCATTCGACACCGGTCGGACCGCCGCCGTCACCGAGACCTCCACCCGCGTCTTGCTGGACCTCCTCGGCTGGCCAGGCCGCGTCCTGGCCTCAGGGGGGGGCGGCCCGCCCGGCCCGAGCGATCCGAGCGGCTCGCCGACCTCACCGCCGCAGCTGACGCTGGCACGTATCTGTGCGGGACCGGTGGGATGACGTATCTCGACCCGGCCCCGATTACTGCCCCGGGAATCGCCGTCGCCCCGCTCCTGCCCCCGGCCGCCGGGATCTGGGCCTCCGCCCTCCGTGTCACTTCCATGTGGCCCTTGGCCCACCTCGGCCCCGGCGGCCTCGCCGTCCGACTCCGGGCCCTCACCGGAGCCCCGCACTCGCTCGAAGCCGTGGCCTCCGTCGTGCACCATCGTGTACGGACTTATGTGCCCAGTCCGCGCGGGGCTGGCGACTGGGGCTGCGTGGGCAGCAACCGGAGCCGGCCCCGCGGCGCGGCCAGTTCCGTCCGCAGCTGATGGTTCTCCAAGGACAGCTGGTTGACCGCCCGGACCAGGCCCTGGCCGTCGGCCCGCAGCTGGGTGAGTTCCTCGGCGTCCTTGGCCCGCAGTTCCTTGAGTTTGTCCTGGCGCTGGGTGCCGCCGAACTCGCCTGTGTACGCGCAGACCACCGCCGTCCGGTCACACCCCGGGACTTGCAGCGCATCGCGTTCGACCAACTCCCCTTCTCCAGGACACCAGGCAGGCGCAGGCCGTGCTGCGCAACGCCGGGACGCTTGGTACGGCAGGCGGACCCCGCCGGTGTGACTGTCGTGCCGGATGACGCGGCGTTAGGGCGCATATCGGGTCGGATCAATGAGTGCCGTTGCTTCCGGGACGGCTGCCCGTCTGAGTGCGGGATCCGGTCATCTGGAGTTGCACCCGTGCGGACATGAGTGACCCGAAGCGTTGCGGCATGCATGCAGGCAGGTAGCAGCGAGCTCGGAGGGCCGGGCCGCGTGACCGCCAGGATGGTGTGTCAGAGCACAGCGAGCCGGTCCACCAGTAGTTCCACCCGTTGCTCGGTGTACTCCGGCGGCAGCCGTCCCGACCGGGTGAGGGTCGCAAGGCCGTGCAGGGACGCCCAGAACATTTCGGTGAAGAGTCCCGGGTCAACGCCGTCCCCGGCGACTTCGTGCAGGTTCTCCAGCAGCGCGGCGAAGGCGTCCTTCAGCGGCTTGGGGGTGTCCTCCTGTGCGTAGGGGAGGCCGCCGTCGAGCTGGAAAATGGCGTCGTAGACCGCCGGGTTGCGTGCGGCGAAGTCGAGGTAGGCGCGGGCGAGGGCGTGCACCCGCTCGCGCGGGCCGTCTGCGGGGGCGGTCGCGGCGCGCACTGCCGCCGCTAGCTCGGCAGCGCCGTCCAGGGCGACGGCGCCGATGATCTCCCGTTTGCCGCGGAAGTGGCTGTAGAGGACGGGCTGGCTGTACTCGATGCGCTCGGCGAGCCGGCGCGTGGTGACCGCGTCCCAGCCCTGCTGCTCGGCGAGTTCGCGGGCCGTCGCCACGATGAGGCGCTCTCGGGCTGCCCGTTCGCGCTCCTTGCGTTCTTGTACCGACATGATTCGATCCTAGCACTGCTAGACAAGAGAGCAGTAGCAGTACTAGCGTTGCCACATCAGCTAGCGACGCTAGGAAATGAGAGAGGTCGACATGCTCAACGCGCTCGAGGTAGTCACCACCGTGGTCGTCGGCGTGATGGTGGGGGTGGAGTTCTCCGTTGCCTTCGTCATAAATCCGATCCTCAACGCACTCCCGGAGGACAGCGGCCAACTCGGCCGCGCCCATGGGGGCCGGATGCTTGGCGCAGTGATGCCGGTCTGGTACATCGGATCGCTCCTCCTCGTTGCGGTCTGGGCCATCGCCGGACGTCACCACCCCGGCACCGGCCTCGTCGTCACCGCCGGTGCACTGCTGCTCCTCAGTGTGGTCATGTCGCTCCTGCTGCTCGTCCCGATCAACAACCGGAACAAGACGTGGACCCCCGAGAACCGGCCCGAGGACTGGAAGGAGCAGTCACGCCGCTGGGATCGCTTCCACTACGTACGCGTCGCCGTCATCATCGCCGCCTTCGCCCTGCTCGTCGCCGCCCTCGTCTGAACTGCCGGCGTGTCAGCCCTCAACGGACCCATGGCCGAGCAGTGGCCGATCATCGGCGCAGTCGACTTCACCACCATGACCGCACCCGCGCTGGTCGTCGCCGGTGACAAGGACGACTCCCGGCACTTCACGGACATGGGACCGGCCTGGCACGCCGACCCCTACACCCTCGCCCCCGGACCCAAGACCCTACTCACCCTGTTCGACGCGGAACACGGACTCGGCGGCATCGCGGGATATGACGCCGCTGAGACCACCGACGAAAAGCCCGAGCGAGTCGCCGCCCTCGCCCGGATCACCGCGGCCGACCTCCACACCCAGCTGTACCCCGGTGCCGCCACGTGGAGGGCCGCGCGCGAGGCACTGACGACCGGCCCCAACCCGATAGGACGAGTCGAATCCAAGTAGGCCCCGCGGCCACGTCCCTCATCGGACGGGACGCGCCGTCGATGTGAGCAGGCAGGACAGAGGGTGCAGAACCTGAGCCAGAGCCCGAGAGCCGCGAGCGTTACTACGGGGATGGGGGAGGCGTCGGGGCCCTGTGAAGGGTCAATATGTTCACGCGTCCCGGGCAGCGGACGGGATTCGGACCGCCCGGCTGTAGGCCCGGTCTGTTCGACACTGCAAGGAATTTGGGCTCGGGGTTGCAGTTGCCGTTGCGGCAGCTTCTACGGTCGTGACCAGGCCGGAGGGACCGGCCTGGCGACACACACGTGCGGGAGTCGTGATGGACTGGCCGATCTCTGAAGTGGCCCGCATGTCGGGCGTGACCGCCCGGACACTGCGTCACTACGACGAGACCGGCCTGCTGCCCCCGGCCCGGATCGGCGCCAACGGACACCGCTACTACGAGGACCACCAGCTTCTGCTGTTGCAGCAGATCCTCGTCCTACGGGCGCTGGGCGTCGGACTGCCGGAGATCGGCCGGATCCTGTCCGAGCAGGTCGACGAGGTGGATGCCCTGCGGGGCCACTACCAGCGGCTGCTCGCGGAGCGGGACAGGATCAACGCCCTGGCCGGCACCGTCCGCCGCACGATCGCCGAACTGGAGCAGTCCAGGAAGGACGGCATCCCCATGACCATCAACCGACCGGACAACCTCTTCGAGGGCGTTCAGCCCTCCCACTACGAGGAGAACATGGCCGACTTCCCCGAACTCGCCGAAGAGGTCGGTCGGCGCGCCGCCGCGATGGGCCAGGCCGACGCCGACGCCGGGCACCGTGAACGCACTGCACAGATGATCCGGCTGGCCGAGCTCATGGCCGCGGGCCACCCGGCAGACGCCGATCCCGTGCAGGCCCAGATCGATGCCCAGTACCGGGCGCTTGCCCAGCTGCGTGCCGTCTCGGCCGAGGAGTACCGGGCCATCGGACGCTCCTGCATGGACAACGACGCCTGGCGCACCGCCTACGAGGCGATCGCTCCGGGGCTGGCTGCGTATCAGCGCGACGCCATTGAGGCCTACGCCACCAGCAGGATGGACTGAGGCACGGTGCAACCGCCACCGCGGGACCGGCCCGCGGTGGCGGTTGCACCGTGTCACGGCGGGCCGGTGAGGTTCGATCGCGAGGACAGAGCCATACCGACTGCAACAGACAAGAAGCCATACCTAGCTCAAGGACACGTCCGGTCCTCGTCGAACGCGGCCAGCTGCTGGGCGCGCTCGCCAGACCCGCGTCCTTCCCGAGACCGCCCTTCTGCCGGAGGTTCGACATGTGCTGCCCGACGGGCATTACTGCCTTGCCTCGCCCGCTCAGCGTCCTGCCGCGCAGCGGGGTGCTTTGTGCCTGGTGGCTCATCTCAAGGTGTGCGCAACGATCAGCTCATGGCACCGCCGCGCACGGTCAGCCACTCCATCACCCACGGCAGAGAGCTCAGCCAAATAACCGAGCACCTCTGCGATGTTGCCCGACCCCGGTCGTGCGGCGAGCAACTCCTCGGTCGCCTCTGTCACGCGGTTCTCCGGTTCGAAGAGCAAGGCTCGAAAAAGGCCGGAGAGCCTGGTGTGACCTTCGTTCGGCGGGGTCATGGGGGAAGCGAGCAGTTGACTCCACTGTTCCGCACACGCGTCGAGCCGTCCCTCCACGGTGTCGAACATGAGCTTCTCGAACCGGCAGGAGAGGTCTTCGGGGTCCACCTCCACTGCCCGCTCCACGTCCACTCGCGCCTTCTCGTAGTGGCCTGCTTGTCGGTGTGCTCTGCCACGGATGCTGAGTGCCCAGGCGAGTGTGGGGTTGATTTCGAGTGCGGCGGTGAGGTCAGTGACGGCTTGGTCGTAATGGCCGGCCTGCTGGTGTGTTTCGCCGCGGGATGCGAGTGCCCAGGCGTAGGTGGGGTCGATGTCGAGTGCGGCGGTGAAGTCGGCGACGGCCTCGTCGTACCGGCCGGCCTGCTGGTGTGCTTCGCCGCGGGATGCGAGTACCCAGGCGAGTGTGGAATTGACTTCGATTGTGGCGGTGAGGTCGGTGATGGCTTGTTGGTAGTTCCCGGTCTGCCGGTGTGCTTCGCCACGCTGGCTGAGTGCCCAGACGAGTGTGGGGTCGATGTCGAGTGCGGCGGTGAGGTCGGTGATGGCCTGGTCGTACCGGCCCGCGTGCCGGTGTGCTTGGCCGCGGGATGCGAGTGTCCAGGCGTCGGTGGGGTCGATGTCGAGTGCGGCGGTGAAGTCGGTGATGGCTTGGTCGTACCGGCCCGCCTGTTGGTGTGCTTCGCCGCGCTGGCTGAGTGTCCAGGCGTGGGTGGGGTCGATGTCGAGTGCGGCGGTGAGGTCGGTGATGGCCTGGTCGTACTGGCCCGCCTGCTGGTGTGCTTGGCCGCGGGATGCGAGTGTCCAGGCGTCGGTGGGGTCGATGTCGAGTGCGGCGGTGAAGTCGGCGATGGCTTGGTCGTAATGGCCGAGCCAGCGATGGGATTCCCCGCGACGAGCCCAGGCCTGACCGTTACAAGCGTCGTGCGCAATGGCGCGGTCCAACTCGGTGAGCGCCTCTTCCTCCTGGTCGCAGAGGTAGAGGCGGATTCCACGGTAGGTGTAGGCCCAGCTTTTGAACTCAGCGCTCAGATGGCTGTGGGAGAGCAGGGCACCAAGGCAAGTAAGAACAGGCTCGTCGCCGACGAGAGCATCCCGAAGGCACCCTGACCAGGTAAGCAGGGCTGCGTCGGCAGTGTCGTGCGCGGCTTGCTCCAGTGTTTCGATCCATTTCCGCAGTACAGCGGTGTCCTGGCCCGCAGCATGTACCACCTGTTCGAGGGCGGGCGTCAGCTGTGTTCCCGGGTGGGCGCACAGCCGGTGGTACGTCTCGTCCAAGCGATGCCGACGCCATGCAGGATCATTCCACCGCTTCGTCTCGGGAAGCCGTTCCTCGACCGCGGCACGCCAGGCGGCATGAATGTCAGCGAGCCGCAGATGCGCCGAAGCCCAGTCTTGAGGGGAGTTGGCGCGCTGCTGGCGGACCATGCTGGCGCGGACCACCGCGTGGTAATGCTTGAAGTCGCCACGGCCGCTGACGAACGGCTGCCCGCACAACCACTCCCACAACCCCACTGCATCAGGCCCGGCCGCGGCAGCGAAGACGTCTTCGTTCAGCTGCAGCGGCAATGCACACGCCCGAACAGCCTCGCGTTGCTCGGGGGCCGTGATCCATTGTACGAAGCGCTCGACGGCCACATCAGTGAGGTCTCCGCCCGCATTGACTTCCTCCGCCGTGTGAGGACGGGCCAGAGCGAGGAGTTCTACGAGCAAAGGCAGCCCCATTGACAACTGCAGCACCGCTTCCACGACCCCAGGATCAGACACACCCCGCGAAGTCAGCAGCGAACGTGTCTCCGCTTCCGTGAAGACTTCCAACGGCACGTCTGCGACCTGAGCCCGCAGCGGTGCCCATTCCCGCTCCGTCAGCTCGTCCCGGCCTGCCAGGACGACGATGACGTTTGCTGGTACAGGACCGAACTCTTCGTCCAGCAGACTCAGCAGCCACTGCTCCAGGTACTGTGCGTTCTGTTCCCACGTATCGAAGAACAGCACTACCCACTGTCGCCGACGAGACAACCTATCCAACTCGGCTACGAAGGCACGGCTCAGCCCCGTATCGTCCCCTCGGCCACCCCGCCGCTGGGCACGGGACCGCGAGGCAGAGCGGAGCCGGTCCAGCCCTTGCGCCGCGGTATCCGGATTCGCCATCGCCGTTACGACACCGGCCCCCGGGATCAACGACGCCGCCCCCAGCGCGGCCTGCGTCACCACCCGGCTCGACATCGACGCCTCGCCCTCCACGGGCATCGGCTCAACCTGCGCCGCCTGCTCCCTCCTGAACTGTTCGACCGCCTTGTCGAACTCCTTGCAGGGACCCGCCTGCTCCGCCAACTGCCGGGCCAGCTCGACCAATGCCTGCTGAACCCCGTGGACGTCGTTCTCGTCCACCACCGCCGTAACCGCATCCGCACGCCCGGCCGCTTCCTGCCACTGGCGTAGCAGCGTGGACTTGCCCACCCCGCCCACGCCGCGTACGTGGAACAGAAACTCCGCCGGATCTTCCTCGGAAAAGGGGTCCTTCGACAAGTTGTCCGTGAACAGCGCCAACTGCGCACGCCGCCCGACGAACCGCGCCTTCGCACGCTGCCGGATCAACGCCCCGCGCGACAAGCCGTGCGTACCCGACCTTGCCAACCCCGCCACCCCCGATACTTGCTGCCTCGCCCATGGAAACGACCACACATTTGCCCATGCTTGGCGCACCAGACATAGGCCACCAGTGTCCATTGCAGGGTTCCCAGTTGTCAGCCAAGTCAAGGAGGCTGCCAACACTCAGGGATGCTGCGGCGCCCCACACTGCCCAGGGCATGCCGAGTTCCCGTAGTGCTTCCAGCTGGCAGGTGGCGAGTTTGTCCCGTCTTGCATGAGTGGGGGATGCTCATATGCCCAGCTTGTTGATTACTGGTTATGCTTCGCCGTCGGCGGTGATCTACTCGCTGCGGCCCTTGGGCCAGTCAGCCCGGGTGTATCCCCTAGATGGTCCTCGTGAACGAAGGGCGGGGTGTGGTGCGGTGTCAGGGCAGGTCGACGAGGCCGTAGAGGGCGGCAGGTTGCTTGGTCTGCAGGGCCCAGTACCGGTCGCCGAAAGACCAGTGCCACCACTCGGTTCCGTAGTTGATCAGGCCTGCGGAGAACAGCGCGCGGCCCAGCGTGGCCCGGTTCGTGAGGGCCCGGTCACTGAGGCCTGGTGCGTCGGTGTAGCAGGCGCCGTCGGACTCCTCCGGGGAGGCGTTGACGCGTGTGCCCATGTTCAGCTCGTGGCCCTGGTGGTCGATCAGCGTCACGTCGACGGCTGCGCCGGCGGAGTGCGGGGCGATCTCGGGAGGTGAGACGAAGCGGCTGGCGGCCTCCTGGAGATGGGCGGCCGACCAGTCCGGATGGGCGCGAGCCAGTACGTCGGAGTACTCCTCGAAGTAGCGCCGCTGAAGAGCCGGCGGACGGAAGCCCTCGACGAAGAGCAACGACATTCCGGTGGGCAGCAGTGACTGCGCGTGCAGCAGCCGGGTGAGGACGTCTTGCCGGACGTGGGCCCAGGCCCCTGTCTCGTCGCGTCTGCGGTCATCGATCCTCACACCGTGCTCGCGGACGTCGACGAGGTCCTCGCCACAGTCCTGCACCGGGATCGCGGCCACCCTCGGGTCGGACATCAACACGACGCTGCTGTTCATTACTTCCCCCAGTCCCAGTTGCCGAAGTACGCTGCCTTGCCCGTGCGGCGGGCCTCCTCCACCGCGCTCAGGCGCGCGAAGTCACGGGGCGGCATCAATGCCTCCCACTCGGTCAGGGGCAGGACACGGACTGCGTCGTGCTCCTGCGGGTTGAGGGTGATGCCGCGGATCTGGGCCGCGGTGAGGCGGCCGCCGTCGAAGACCATGCCGATCGTGCTGTAGGGCCACTCGGCGCCGGGCAGCCCGTACACGGTGGCCAGCAGCCGGGGTGGACCGGAGACGGTCAGGCCGGTCTCCTCTCGGCCTTCGCGCACGGCCGTCTCCCAGGGCCGCTCGCCCGGATCCATCGTTCCGCCGACCAGCTGCCATGGGTGCGAGGGGGAGTACACGGAGTGCACCTGCAACGGCCGGTCGTCCTCATCGGTGAAGTACAGGCACGCGAACGCGGTTGCCTTGAGAACTGTCTCGGCGTACTGCTCGGGCGGCAACCAGCCGGTGCCGCTCGCCGTCGTGCCCGTCGAGGCCGGCTGTTCGAGACGCGTCATCCGCATCAGCGCCGGACTTCCGATGAAGCCCAGTTCACGGTAGAGCGGCTGCGCTTCCACGCCGGCGTGGAGCTCGAACAGGGTGACCTGTTCGACGTCAGCCAGGTGGTCGAGCAGTGTGGAGACGACGGCCCGGGCGTAGCCGCGGCGCCGGTGGTCCGGGCGCGTGGCGACCACGTGCACGCGGGCAGCCAGGCCGCGAGGATAGGCGGGGGCCGGGAGCACTGGGTGGATCAGAACGAGGGCGCAGGCGCCCATCGTGCCGTCGGGGGCGTCGATGACGAAGGCCCGTGCGTCCCCCGTGGGCAGGAGCCGTGGCGCCAGCTCGTCAGTGCACCGCCGGATCCATTCCTCGCTCAAGGGCTTGGACAGGACGTACTCGGAACGCATCCGGGTGATGGCTTCTGCATCAGCGGGTGTTGCTGCGCGGACCGGCGGTGCCGTGAGCAGGGCCCGAGGGACTTGCCCGGTGCCGGTGGGGGTGCCCACGTCCAGCACCGTGGGGTCAGAAGGGCCATGGACGGCCTCGGCCAGCTCGGCCGCTTCGGCCGGCACACCCGGCCTGTAGCGGTCATACTCGGTGGCGGCCGTCGCGATCAGCGCCTCCCCACCCGCGGACGGGCTCGGGGAGGGGTTGTTGGGAAAGGTCACGTGGATGCTCCTTTGTCGAGCGGCCCGTAAGTGGAAAGTCGCCAGGACAGACGTCCGCACGCCGATACGGCCCGCTGGCTACCGTCCGGCTCGAAGACAAGGTGGTAGCGACTTGGCCTGCCGACCGCCTGCCACCGGTCGGCCAAGCCCTGGAGTTCCTGCCGGATGTCGCGCGGACCGTGGGTCGTGACCTTCCAAGCAGAGCGCCCCACCGGCTCCACGCGCAGCCACGATCCGCAGCTGGGCGCACCGATGGACAGGTGCTCGGCGCCGAAGTCGCGCACCAGGCCTCCGAGGAGATGGTCCGCCGCCAGCCACAACCCCCGGTCGAGGTCCGCCGGTGGCGCCAGCATGCTCCGTCGGGTCCTGGCGCCCGGGTCGATGGCGATGCGCTGCCGGAACTCCTTGCTGAGCCAGATCCGGTCCATGCCGTACCCAGCCCGGTGGGCGAACTCCACTGGCCG
Organism: Streptomyces sp. NPDC054887; assembly: GCF_053610585.1. Lineage (NCBI taxonomy): Bacteria > Bacillati > Actinomycetota > Actinomycetes > Kitasatosporales > Streptomycetaceae > Streptomyces > Streptomyces sp. NPDC054887. The sequence goes on from NZ_JBSGYQ010000018.1 coordinate 66,883, forward strand.
CAGCTCCGCCTTGATCTGCCCGTCGGCCGTGCGCTCGACGACGGCCAGGCCGGGCCACGACGGCGACGCGCTGGTCACGTGCGCCAGCAGTTTGCCGCCGGGGGCGAGCTGCTCGACGAGCGCCACCGGCACACACTCCACCGTGTACGACACGAAGATGCGGTCGAACGCCCGCCCTGGAAGACCCCTGTCACCGGACCCGCACACCACCTCCGGGCGGAAGCCCAGGTCGGCCAGCCGGGCCATGGCAGCCTCGGTGAGGTGACGGTCACGGTCGAGGGTGACCACCCCCTCATCGCCGCAGACCTGGCAGGCCACCGCGGCGGTCACCCCCGCACCTGTCCCGACGTCCAGCGCTCGTTGGCCCGGGCGCAGTCCGAGTTCCTCCAGCAGTGAGGCGGTCAGGCCCATCACCGTCGACATCGACGTGATCGACGCCCCCGACCGCGTCCCTCGCGCCCGGCCCAGCAGCGGCTCCCCGTCGTGCTGGACGAGCACACTGGCCCTGCCGTACAGCACCCCGAGCAGCTCGGGGCGGTCCTGCGGCGACGCCCAGTCCAGCAGATCCCACCGCGGCGGCTCCTCGCCCGGGGCGCTGCGCCGTACGTACGCCTGCGGCATCAGGACTTCACGGGGCAGCGTGAGGAGGGCGTCGCGGACCGGGCCCGGCCCCAGAGCAACTTCCTCCTCGAGCCGGGTGACCATTGCCGCCCGGGCGGCCGCCGGATCCGCTTCAGCACCCGTCAGCGCGCCGCTCGCCCGGCCCGCAGAGCACTCCGGCCCCTGGTTGCCAGCCTCGGGGCAGGTCTTCAGAGTGCTCATCGCTCGCCCCGGCCGATCTCTGAGTACGGGCGCCCTTGGAGGCTTCCGTCGATCGCCCGCCGGGCGTACGGCACAACTTCGGCCGGGAGGTCCTGCGGCTTGCACCACCGCCACTCCTCGCGCCGATCCGGTTCCAGCACTTCTGGGTTGCCGTTCCAGGAGTAGGCATGGAAGACGAGCCCGATCCTGGGCCGCGCGGTGGGGGAGTCGACGTGGTGCACCGTGTGGATGAGCTCGACGTCCTTGGGCGCGATGGTAAGGCCTGATTCTTCCTCGGCATCCGACTGGTCCTGTGTGCTGCCCAAGGTCAACGTGGCCTCCCTTGAGGGTCCCTGCGGCTGGGTCATGAGGCTCAACGACTGGGCAGAGCTTTCGAACACGTGTGTTTCAGTCGGGCTGGGGACCCCGGAATAGAGCGCACGGCGGAGCATGCGGGATGCACCGACCCTTGAGGCCTATGGGTAGAGCCGCTGAGTGCAGATGGCCGAAACGCCGAGGCTGTTGTCCTGCCCCGCCTCTGGCGGCCCGCGGGCAGCGGTCGTTGGGCCAGACTGCTCGACCGGTTACATGCGGACGGTGCCGAGGGTAATGATGACCTGGAGATGATCGCTCAACGGCTGGGTGGCGGTGCTGTCGAGCGGCCCGGGGGCCAAGGCACGGGCATCCAGATCAGATGCAATGCGCGCGATCGTCCGGGCAATGTCCTCGAACCGATGCGCCTGCATGCCCGCCGCTTGAGCGGCCTCGCGACATCGTCGATGAACAGACAGTTGTCCGGCCGCACGTCCATATGGCCGCATGCGGTCTCGAACGCACGCAGGTCCGGCTGCTCAGTCCCGAATGCGTGCGAGTAGACGATCTGCTCAACTGGGCCCTGGTCGTCAGCTGCTGCCCGGACCTTCGAAGCGGTTTCGGGAGCGGTACTGATTCCGAAACTGCTCCGCGACCCGCTCCAGGTTCGCCCTGACCGGGCTCTCTTCCTCCGCTGTCCCACGCGGCTCCTGGGCACGCCTGTCCCGCTGGTAGCGCTGCCCTCCGGAGACGGCCCTCTCCCGCCACTTCTCCACCGACCACCACAGCCTCGTGTAAGGCGCGGCGCCGTGCACGGCGACACTCAGGGCCCGCCACTGATCGGGCGTGTAGCTCTTGACCCGCACGCTCTTCTCCAGCTCGCGCAGCAGGCCGAGGACCGCCTCCACAGAGGCTGACGGCGCGGTGCCGCCGTGTCCGGTCCTCTCGTCAACCCGCGCGGCGACCTCCTCCGCGGTCGAGGGGCGTCCCAGCGACCCCACGGCCATCAGAACCTCTTCCTCGTCCGGTATGTACGTCCGCCCGTCGTCCCCACTCGTCTCCACCACAGTTTCGACGCTACACCGGCCGACAAGACCGCCAACTGGCCAACTACCGCTCGAAAATCACCACAACTGTGACTGAGCACCACACCTGGCCCCATAGGGGAATTCGCATGCACAGCACCGGCTGGGCACCGGCGCGAACCGGGTCACCACCGGGCCCGCAGCACGCCGTCGCTGTCGGGCAGGGCGGCGCAGAACAATGGGTGGCGTTCGTCTGCGGACAGGGGCAGGGCGCAGGCCGCCCGCGCGCCGGCCACCAGGGCGGCGAGCTCCTGATACTCGGTGTCGTCGACGAGCGCGTGTGTGATCGTCCCGTCCTGCGCCTCCCAGACGAACTCCACGGAGTCATCCTCGGGTAGCGCGGCCAGGACCGCGCCGACGTCGGAGGTCAGGTCGGGCCAGACGGTCAACAGGGCGCGCGGCCCAAGGCCGGCGCGCACCGTGTCGAGGTTCTCCTGCGTGAGACGGTGCCAGCGTACGGCGTTGCGGACGTAGGCCTCCTCCAGGAGCACCGTCTGCCGTGAGGCCAGCTCCGTGCGCACGCGCGCCCAGAAGTCCTCGTCAGCCGGCTCCGCCACTTCGGGTTCCTCGAGCTCCGCGGCGTAGCGTGAGGACGTCAGCGCTTCTGGGAAAAGGCCGAGTTCCCGTGTACGGGCCACGGCTTCCGTACAGAGCCGATCGCTGCCCACATACAGGTACTGGTCCCACCCGACGTGCACGGTGAACGCGTCCCCCGCCCCCAGCCGACACCAGGCACCGTTGTCGCGGAGCATGACACGGACGAGCTCCAGAGCCACGGGAAGGGAGACCTCGGCACCGTCGTGGTAGCCGGTGAGGTCGGGCGGGAAGAGCCCACTGAGGCCGTGTCCCTCCACGGGCGGCTCCACACCGAAGTGGACGAAGCCGGTCACCGAGGGCTCACGGATCTCCAACCGGCCGATACCAGAGGCCTCCGCAAAGGCCACGATTGCCGCCAGGTACGCCGCTTCGACCGGCCCGTGATCGCTCACCGTGTCTTCGGCGCCGGTGTAGTAGCCGCGCTCGTCACGGTCGGCGGGGTCGTACTTGGTGATCCGGTACACGTACGACGGCGACACGCTGCTCCCTGGGCGGTCAGAAGGGGTGCCAGCGTAGTTCCTCGGTCCCGAAGAGCCCGATCAAGTATCCGCACGCTGCCCTGCCTATCGCGCTCAGTCACACCAACTGTGTACTGAGCGTGCTACTTGGCCCGGCTGGCCGAGTAGCACGCTCAATATTCCCCGCCGCCACTAGCTCTGCAGGTAGCGGTGTTCAGAGCGGTCTGGTCCGGGTGATGACGCCTGTGCAGGGGGAGGCGGTCGGCGCACCTCGTCTACCCCACGGCGACGTAGTCTCCGGTCGACGACTTGGCTCCGGTGGTGGAGTTCCCGTAGTACGTCCACCGCCACGTCCCCGGCACGGTGGCCTTCACCGTGGTCCTGAGCGCTCCCGTGCTGCTCGACGTCGCCTTCTTGACCGTCGTGTACGAGGAGGCGCCAGCTGCCTTGAACTGCAGGCTCACCGTGCGGCCCGCGTATCCCTGGTACGTGTGGGTGTCCCAGTTCGCCCGTGTGACCAGCCCGGAAATGGTGATCGTCTTCCCTGCCGTGACCGGCTCCGGCGAGGCGTTGACAGTGACGCGTGAGGCGCGCTTGACCTGCAGGGGGAGGTTCTCGTCGTCGGTGTCGTGGGCGTCACCGGCGAGAAAGACCCGAGCAGCGGTTCGCCAGGTGCCAGCATCCTCGTTGCCGTCAAGGTACCGCGGGTCGATGTACATCCGTTCTGTGAAGTCGCAGATTCCGTTCTCACTGTCCACGACCTTGCAGTCGCTGGACTCGATGGAGCTGATCCGCAGTGGCCCCGTCTCGGGGTTCCCCCGGTAGGGGAAGACCGTCGGCCCGAAGTCGTATTTCAGCCGGGTCGTCATCCGGAAGGTCGCATGCACCCTGACCTGCTCCTTTACCCCTATCACGATCGGCTTCCCGCCGTTCACGGCGACCCGGGTGAAGGAGACTCCGCCCTCCGCCGCCCCGGCCGGCACCGCGGCCATACCGGTGAACATGGTGGCCGCCGCACCGGCCACCATCGTTCTCCACATCGTCTTCCCCATCTTCGAGCCCGTCCGTTCCCTGCAGCCTGGGCCGAGCGCATAGGCGCACCGGCCGGAGGTCCTTCCTCACGGCTGACTGTGGGACAGGTGAGGGCGGTGCGCGGTTGTACGCAGAGCGGCAACGATTTGATCACCACGGCAGCACCGTGGTCTGGCTCCCGGGAGGAGCTTCCCTAAGCAGCCTTCCCGCGTGCTTACCACGACAACGGAACAGGTACGTCGGGTTGGTGCATTCGCCGCCGGGTCGCCGCTGTTCTGCCTTCGCCCAAGAACTGAGCGCGATGGTGGCCAACTAAGCGGAACGGCGAGGCAGGACTCGGCGGCCGACCACGGGTTAGCTCTATGCCGAAGCCGCTGTGTATCAAGGGCTTGGAAGTGGTCAGCGTGTTCGCGGCGCAGGGTGGCGGTCAGCAGGTCGCGCTGGGCCGCGGCTAGGCGCCGGTGGAGGATGACGGTGTGGGCGGTCCATCCGGCCAGCGGCATAGAGGCCGTGGATACATGGAGGTGCGTCCTGGGTTAAGCGAAGGCGGTCATACTGGGGGCTTCCTCTCATACCTGACACGGAAATGCAAAGCCCGGAGCAGCCGTCACGCGTGCAACGGCGAACGGCTGTTCCGGGCATTGAGCTGTGCGGGTTCAGGCGGCCAGAGGTGGCATGGCGGAGGAGCGAGTCGCTGGATGGGTCGGCCGGGGAGCCGATTGGGGCCATCCGCATGCGCGAGGAGCGGGCGTGCGGTCAGTCAACCGATTCAGGCTAAGGGCCCTTCACGCACGCGCGGGGAGCAGCGCTGACTTGCGGGTTTCCGGTTTTCCTGGAGGTCATCCCCGCGCGCTTGGGGAGCAGCGTCGTGTGCGGTGGCTGGTGTGCCCTACTCGCTGAGCCCCACGACCCCCCAACCCCGCCGGTCGGCTTCGGACAGGACGTGGTCCCAGTCGTCCAGGAGGCGGGTGAACTCGTCGAAGTCGCTGACCCACCCTCGGGATTCGGCGGCATGCTCGTTGTAGATGCCACGCAGCTCGTCAAGCCTGGGCTTTACCCGCTCCGACGTCGTGGCCAGTCCCTGTACGCTGTCCGGCGACCGCGCGAGCAGCACGCCGCGGGTGACTGCTGGGTCGTCGCAGAAGAAACCCGGGTCGATGTGCTCCGCTTCACCGTCCAGCCCTCCCCAGATTAGCCCGAGCAGCAAGCTGTCCACCCCGGCCCGCACAGACGGGTCTGCGTGGTCACGCATGGACTCCCACCGCTCCGCCGCCCAGAAGTGCGCCTTGAACGAACCAAGGGTGCCTCGAAATTCGTATACGGCGAAGGAGGTGCTGTGAGGCCCGCGTGGCCAGTCCCAGTCGCCTTCGACCACCGGTGCGTCGTGATCCCACAGCCCGGTCTCGTCGGCGTACCAGGCATCCCTCAACCGCGACAGCCTCTCCCTGGGCGGAACTTTCTCCAGCCATGACCAGTCGGCGATTAGCACGTTGATGTCCAGCCCCATACGCGTGAGGGTACCGATCACTCCTCCTGACGATCTTCAGTGCTCTAGCCCTGTCTCGGGTGCCTGCAGGTGACTGCGAACGGACAGTCGGAGGCCTTCTTCCACACGGAACCTCATCGTTGGTCAATAGCGCGGTCCCTACCGCTGTCTGATGCCCTTGTTGACGTGACTTTGCTAGCGTGGACAGCCCATAGGGGGATCGGCCAGACCGGTCCATAACGGGTGCCGTCTCTTCCTGTTAGCAGTCAGCATTGCCAATGCGTGCATGCGCGGGGAGAGCAACTCCGTGACTTGCGGCTCTATGGCTGGCTGTCACGACTTTCGACCACTTGCACCGAATCCGCCTTATAGCTCACGCCCCCATGCATTCCATTGCGCTCTCCGACCCGCAGGCAAGGCGCACGGCTGAACCTTCCCTGCAGGGCGCGGGATACAGGCTTACCGCGATCCGGCCGATGGCACTGCCCTGAGCCCCAGCGGGGCGGCCTTCGCTTGGTGGGCAGGGCACTGGAGTTAGGGCACCAGATCCGATATCACCGCAAGCGGCAGCGACGGGTTGGCGGCTGCGGCCTCCACCACCTGCCAGTCGGGGTCGTTGAGCAGCTCCACGATGACCGGCGGCGGGAGCGCCGGATGGCTCGCGGCTATGGGCCTCGCCTGGTGGTCTTCCAGGCAGGCGAGCAGCGCCGGGGCCGTTGCGTTGGGATGCCGGGCGACCTCGCGGAACGCCTTTTGTACCACTGGTTTGTGCCGGGTCAGGTCCTCCAACAGCGTCGCAGTCGCGTCCGGGTTGGTCGCCACCTTGGCGACGACCCGGGCCCCGTGCCGGTCGACCATGGCGTGCAGTTGTGCTTCGGAGAGGCCCGGGTGGGGAGCGATGGACTTGACCACTTTCGCGTCGGAGTCGGTGGCCAGTGCGTCGCGAATCTCGGCCGGCAGATCGCGTCGTTGGGCCAGGAGCATCCGCACGGCCGGGTTCGGCGACTGGGCCAGCTCCTCAACCTCTGTGGGGGATGCGGCGGCGATCCGCGGCAGGAGGGTGGTGCCGATCTTGGCAACGGTGGCCAGGTGGGTGAGCACGTCGAGTGGCACGCGTGGGTTGCGCGCGAGGCCGCGTTGCACATCGTGGCTGCGGTCTACGGCAAGGGCGCGGATCAGAGCATCGTCGATCGCGGGGTTCTCAGCAAGGTCGGCTCGGACACCGGGAATGGGATCTACGGCGAGCCGTCCGTACACCTTTGAGGGCAGATCTGGGCGGGCAGCGAGTGTCCAGCGCAGCAGCGTAGAAGGGTGGTCGGTGAAATCGACGACAGCTTCGGTAGGTGTGGCCGGGTTCCCCAGAGCCGCCTGTTGGATGTCGTGCATCGCCGACTCATGTGAGCCGTCGCAGGAGGCGCCCGCCGGCAGGTCGCAGTCGAGCCGCGGGCATTGCGGGTCGTGCACGAGCGGTGTCTGTTCACGGTCGCAGACCAGACACCGCTGCGCGGCAGGGTGCACCCCGCCGGCCAGCAGCGCTGCCAGTACGGCCGGGGGCGTCGCCTCGTTGGCCGCAACCGCGCGGCGGACCTCGGCATGCGGATGGCCCGCCAGCCTGCCGGCCACATCCGGCGTGGCCCACAACGCGAGCTCCGCCACCACTCGTACATCCGAGTCCGTGGCAAGCGTCTCCACCACATCGGACGGGAGGCCAGCACAGGCAGCCAGCTTCTCTCGACGCTCCAGGACCGGATCCGCCGCGACCAGACGCGCCCACTCCGGGCTGCCGACACCCTTGTCGAGCAAGGCGAGGGCCGCATGCGGCTGTGCCACGGGATCGATGTCGGCGGCGGTCAGCCTGCCCTCGTACACGAGTCGTTCAGCGCTCTCCTCAACGCGGGAGACCAACGCAACCGCCTGCGCATGGCTGAGGTCCGCGCGGCCAGCGAGCTCCACGGCAATGTCGGCGTCCGCGACCACGATCAGACGGTCCACCACTTCGGACGGCAGGGCCACATTGGCAGCGAGCCCGCACAGGACATGGTTCACAGAGAGCATCCTGCCCGGACCATTGCCGGATTAGCTCTTGAATTCTGACGTCAGCGCGTTGTTGGCGGCAGCACCCGAGCGCCTCCCTCGCGCGATACTTGGCGAAACCGCCAACTGCAGCGCCACCTCGGAACCATCCCCGCATCCTCGGGCTCCTCCGACGACCCCGCTGCCAGCAGATCAGGGACGTGCTGTTCGGTCCGAACTGCCGACTGTGGAGAGAAGCACGGCGATGCGCCGGGGGAGCGGGCCTCCCAGAGACTGTCCGGCCGATCATGTGACTGCTTGTGCCGGGTCGTAGGTCCCAGAAAACCAGGCGAATCGCCGTGGCAGAGTTTGGTTTCCGCTGGCGGAGGTGGTGCTGGAGGCGAGGGCCCCGGGCCGCGGGACCGGCCGAGGGCATGGTCGTCCGGCTCGCCGGCCGGGGCCCCCTCTGACGGGCCCCGGCGGCGTACTGGTGGGCGCGGACGACGGTGGAGTCGATTGCGACGACTCATCCAGGTCGCCTTCGGCCGGCCCAGGCGGTGAAGACCTTCTCCCAGGTGCCGTCGGCGGCGCACTTCCGCAGTCGGTTGTGGGCGGCTTTCCATGAAGCGGCCTGGGTGATGTGCACCGTGTCCGGGTCTGCTGTGTCCTGGCTGATGAGGTAGATCTCGCAGCGAGGACAGCCGTGCAGCCTTTCCGCGATCCTCAGCAGGACGGCGGCGGGTTCTTCGCGCGTGCCCGGCGACTGCGTGGTCGTGTCATCAGTCTGCCGAGCATGTTCAGACCAGAGTGGTGATGCAGAACGGGTGGCCGGCGGGGTCCAGCAGGACTCTCCACCGGTCGGGCTGGGGCTGAGTCGGGGGCTCGACAGCGCCCAGGGCCAGCAGGTGAGCCTGCGCGGACTCCAAGTCGTCGACGCCCAGGTCGATGTGGGCCTGCTTCTCCTGGGAAGGGTCCGGCCAGGTTGGACGCCTGTAGTCGGTCAGCCGATTGAACGCCAGTCCGGCCGAACCCTCCTGGCCGAGCATGACGAAGTCGTCGCTGGAGTAGGCGACGGGCAGGCCGAGGGCATCGCCGTAGAAGCGGGCCAGTTCTGCGGGGTCCGGGCAGTCGAAAGTGATGGCCGAGTAGCGGATCGCGGGTGTGGACGGGTTCTCAGTGCTCATGAACGAGACGCTATGACGGGACCAGGACAGATTCGGTCCTGGTTGTGCGAGACACTTCGGAACGTGATCAGCACCTCCGCCCGTCTTCTGCGACTGGTCTCACTGCTGTCCGCGCGGCCGTCGTGGACGTGCGGCGAGCTGGCCGACCGGATGACCGTCACCGAGCGCACGGTGCGGCGGGACATCGCCAGGCTCCGAGAACTCGGCTACGGGGTGGAGTCCGATCCCGGGCCATGGGGCGGTTATCGCCTGCGCGCTGGAGCACGGGTGCCGCCGTTGGTCCTCGATGACGAAGAGGCACTCGCTGTGGCCGTCGCGCTGCGCGAGGCCGCGCTCAGCGGCGTTCTCGGCGGCGACCAGGGCGCGCTGTCAGCCCTGCTGAAACTGCGCCAGGTATTGCCGCGGCGGATCGCGGACCGGCTGGGCGAGATGGACGCCGCCTTTGTGCACACCACAAGGCTCGACGAGCCGCAGATCGCGCCCGGCATGCTGCTGGAATTGGCCGGCGCGTGTCTCCGGGGCGAGCGCAGCCGCCTGTCCTACCGGGATCGGGAAGGGAAGGCCACGGTCCGGGACGTCGACCCGTACCGCTTGGTGCACACGGGACGCCGCTGGTACTTCGTCGCCCGGGACGTGACGCGGGAACAGTGGCGTACCTTCCGAGCCGACAGGGTCGGCCGGATACAGGCGACAGGGCGCCAGGTGGAACTCATCGACCCGCCTGACCCGGCTCTGCTTGTTTCCCGCTCCATAGCGACGGGCGCCTACCCGCTCTACGTGACGATCCGCCTCCCACTGACCTTGGAGCAGGCGCTGCGGCTGATCCCGCCGACGGTCGGTACTCACCGCCCGGAAGGCAGCGACGTCACGATCGTCGACATTGGCGGCTCCGACGCGGACGGGCTCGCCAAATACCTCCTCAGCCTGGCCACACCGCTGCGGGTCCTGTCACCGGACGACGTACGGACGGCGCTGCTACGCCGTACCCGGGAACTGTTGGAGGGGAACGTGAGCGGTCAGCCCCGGTAGAGGGACCTTGCACAAGACGTCCAGGAAGGCACCGGCTTCTTCTGGCCGAAGAGGATGGCGGATGCGTCCAGGCAGGTCGAGGGCTCCGCGGTGGGTCAGCGGTTCGGTAAGCCGAGCTTCGCACGTGGGCGCACACCTGGTGAACGGGCCACACCTGCCGAAGCTTCCGCAGGAGCGGACAGCCGGCCTCCCGCGAAGCCCACCGCGACTGATCGCCAGGGCGCTGACGGTCAGGCACCAAGGCCATTCCACGTGCAGCCCGACGTGGCCACGAACACCATTGCGGGCCAGCACCTCCTGGTCACCGTAACGGCGCCGACCGCCCCTCTGAAAGCGTCACGGCGCTTCCGGAACCACTCGCTGGAACAACTTCCGCAACGCAACCGGCACCAGCCGCTCAACGAACCCTCACGAGCCCGAGCTACCGAATCAGCCAAATGGACTGACGTCCTAGTCGATGACCGCGGTGGCTTCGATTTCGACCAGGTGCTCGGGCACGTCCAGCGCCGCGACGCCCAGGAGGGTGGCGGGGGGTGCAGAAGTGGCCCCCAGTTGTGTGACCGCCCGGGTAATCCCTTCCATGAGCAGGGGCATCTTGTCAGGGGTCCAGCCGACGACGTAGACCGTCAGTTTCGCCACGTTGTCGAGGGAGGCGCCGACTGCGGCCAGCGCGGTGCCGATGTTGAGGTAGCACTGTTCGACCTGAGCGGCGAGGTCACCCTCGCCGACCGTGACACCGTCGGCATCCCAAGCGACCTGGCCTGCGATGAAGACCAGCTTCGAGCCGGTCGCGATCGACACCTGCTGGTAGGCGTCGATCTTCGGTAGTCCGCCGGGGTTCACCAGGGTTATGGGCATGTTGCTTCCTCCTTCTCGAGGACGCGCCGCGACGCGTTCGCTCTCTTGTGGTTACTGGGGAACCGTAAGAGAGTGTCCGCTGACATGGAAGAACGCACTTTTCAGTGACTGGGGAACCTTATGGTGACCAAGCAGTTCAACGGCTTGCCCGATGAAGCAGACGTGAGGCGCGCTGACTCTCTGGCGCGGGAGATCTTCTCGGACCTGGCCAACAAATGGGCCCTCCTGATCATTGAGGCTCTGGGCGAGAGCACCCTGCGTTTCGGTGAGTTGCGAAACGAGGTCGAGGGCATCAGCCACAAGATGCTCACCCAGAACCTGCGCATGCTGGAGCGCAACGGTCTGATCGAGCGGACGGTGCACCCGGTGATACCGCCGCGGGTCGAGTACACCCTCACCGAGCCGGGTCAGGCCCTGCGAGTGACGATCGACGGGCTGTGCGACTGGACCCACCGGTACCTCGGTCAAATCGAGACATCCCGCCACCGCTTCAACGACTGACGGGTTGACCACTTGCCGACCGCCCCTGACTCCTCGCCGTGCTGACCGGCCGCCGCACGCGGACGCCGAGGCGGGGAACAGTCGGTCGGCCAGATCCTCCATACATTCGGAGTTGCGGAAGGCCAGGGGCGAGTCCTGGGGGAGAGGCAGGCCGGCGTGTGCGCTTTCGGGTGGAGCCTTCGCACAGCGGGGAAGGCGTGGGCGGTGGCGCCAAGGGTGACGTAGTGATGCCGGACGCGCCCTTCGCAGTGGCCGAGGTACGCGCGCGTCAGCAGCAGCCGCCTTCCGCCGCGCTCGGGACCGCGTCGAGACGGCAGAAGCAGGACGCGTTGATCGGTACGTCCGCCATGGCGGACGCCAGTTTCAGTTGCTGGGTCACGACCTGCGCTTCCGCGCTCTTGCCAAGGCGCAGGAGACACTCGTGCAATCCGTGCAGCGCCCATACGTTGCCCGGGTGCTGTGAAGGACGCGGCAGCGTGTCGTCGAGGCCGAGGTCGGCCCGGTAGACGGCTTCCGCTTCGTTCACGCGTCCCTGTTCGAGCAGCAAGGCGCCGTACGCGTGCCGTGTGGGCTGCATCCATCCCCACGGCTCGTCGTAAGGAAGGTTGTCGTCGAGTGTGATCGATCGCTCCAGTGCGGCGAAAGCGGCTTCGTAGTCCCCCTTGCGGTATGCCAGTTCGCCGTCCAGCATCTCCGACGCGATCGCGAGGATGTCGAGGCAGGTGTTGTTGAACAGCGTGCGTGACTCGGGGACGCGGGAGACGGCCTCGCGGAACTTTCCGCGTTCGCCTTCCGCCTCAGGAATCCGGCCGGTCGCCGAGAAGGCGACACCGCGGGCGTAGTGGAGCATCGCCGTCGTCGTGCAGTACAGCTCTCTGTCGGCGGGCAGCGCCAATCGCAGAATGTCGGACCAGCGACCGAAGCGGATGAGCACGTGCACCCGCATGGCGAGGAAACCTTCCAGCCAGTCGGCCATGGGCGGACTCTGCAACCTCAGCAGTTCCTCCGGAATGGAGGCTTCGAGCTGCGCGGCGGTCTCCAGGGCGGTCGCCGACTGGCCGAGGAACATCGCACCGTAGATCTTGAAGTGGTAGTTGTGCGAACGGTAGAGCGTGTAGAAGTTCATCGCTCCGGCCCGCGCGCAGTACTTCTCGTCGGCGGCGATGGCGGTGGCGTTGTCCGACACCACACGCCGGTAGTCCCCGCAGAGCACCTCGAGGTGGCTGGGCATGTGCTGCAGATGCCCGGCGTCCGGTACGAGGCCACGGAGCCGGTCCGCGACGGGCAGGGCGGCTTCGGGGGTCGGGGACATCTCCATGAGGTGGACGTACATGTGCAGAAGGCCGGGGTGCGCCTTCCCCCGCTCGGTGCCGATCGCCCGTTCGAGGACTGCCTTGGCCTCCAGTGTGCGGGAGCCTGCCGCCGGCAGTCCGGTCCTCACGTCCCAGAGCTGCCAGGGCGTGAGGTTCATCTGCGCGTCGGCGTGGAGGGTGACGACATCGAGGTCGTCGGGAGCGAGTTCGTACACGGCGCGCATGCGATCGGCGTAGGGCTCGTTCCACACCGAGCAGTCGTCGATCGCTTCCGACTGCGGATACCGGGACCGCAACGCCTGGATCAAGGCCTGCTCGACCGGGGTGGCGTCAGCCGCCTTCTCGTGCGCGCGTTCGACGGCCGCGTGGGTGCGCTCGACGGTTCGTGCCAGGTCATCGCCGTCGAAGAACTCCCAGGGCTTGTTGTAGTTCGGACCGAGGGCGTAGGCGATGCCCCAGTAGGCCATCGCGCAGTCCGGATCCGCCGCGGCGGCGGCCTCGAAACAGGAGACGGCCTCTTCGTGGTGGAAGCCGTACGACTAGAGCAACCCGCGGTCGAACCACATCTGGGCGGCCGGGGACGACGTCGTCACGGGGCGGGTGTGGGTGCCGAGGTCGTAGTAGTCCATTCTTCTCTCCCTGAGAACGGTCCGAGCGGCAACGGGCGCGTTCGAGCGGTGCGGACGGGCCGGCCGGACAGGTGCACGCGCCGCGACCGGCGCGCACTGTTCCAACGCGGTGAAGGCCTCCGGGACACCTGTGGCCGAGGGTGGAACCGAACTCGCCTGGCAGGGATGCGCACGCGCCCACCAGTTCTCGGCTCCAAGGCCTGGAGTTCGAACGGTCTGCGCGAACCGCACGCCAGTGCGGTCATCCGTGCAGCAGCTTTTGGCTCGTCGAGTCTCGTGTCGGCGGAGGAAGTCGACTGAAGTGGCGGGTGCGAGAAAGCTGCCGAAAATAGTGGCCCGCTGTGCTGGCCGATCCGCTCTACGCGATCCGTGTCGTCAGGTGGTGGGGGCGGTTCGGTAAGGGTGGGTCTGAATGGCCCGGTCAGGACGATCACCCGGCGCCAGCACTGTGGTGCCCCACGTGGCCGGTGCTTGCTCGAGTTCGATGCAGGTGACCCGTCCTCCCTTCGCGACGAGCCCTGGCGGCCCGCTACGGGTTCCGGTGGTCAGTCAGTAGGGAGGGTCGCGCATCGCCCGGCCGGAGGACCGCTTCCTGCCCGTGTCGGCAGGCCATGATCCGGTCGGTCAGGTCCCGCCGCCGCATCTCTCCCAGGAAGTCCGACAGTGGCGATTTCATCACCGTGTAGTCGCCGTAGTGGATGGGCAGCACCAGGCGCGGCTGCAGCCACTGGGCCAGTTCGGCCCCCTGAGCGCCGTCCATGGTCACCAGCATGCCGCCGGGCAGGACAGTGCCGCCGAGGTGCAGGACCGCCAGGTCCGTGTCGGGGTAGCGGCGGCCGATCTCCCGAAGGCCGTCGTACAAGAGGGTGTCGCCGGAGAGGTAGAGCCGTATCCGCACCGGTCCCGGCACCTCACCGAACTCGAGCATGCTGCCCATCACTGGTGGGAGCAGCCGTTGCAGCACGGGGTTTCCGCTGTGGCGGCCCGGGAGGGCAGTGATCCGCACCTGGGTGTCGCCGTGCACCAGGGTGTGCTGTCGCCAGTCCCGCAGACCTACGGAATGACCGAAACGGTGCAGGGTCCTGAGCCGCCGGGACGCATGGGGTGTGGTCACGATCGGCATGGCCCTACTCAGATGACGTCGAGCCGTCCGGTCCCAGTGGTCGCCGTGCAGATGCGACAGCACCACACCGTCCAGCGGGGGCAGTTCGCGCATGTCCAGGGCGGGCTCGGTCAGACGGCGGCTCAGCAGGCCGTATCCGAGGTAGGCGTGCTGGCCCTGGTGCAGGAAGTTGGGATCCGTGAGGAGAGTCAGCCCGCGGTAGCGCATCAGCACGGTCGCGTTGCCGATGAAGTGGAGGCGCAGTGCGTCGTCGTCGAGGTTGGTCATGTCCGCTCTCCCGTCGCTCGACCGGCCTTGTTGCCGCCGGTGAAGTCGAGGTCGGCGCCGTGCAGCCGCTCCTCGCGGGCGCACACGACAATTCGGCGAGCCGCTTCCGGCACCGGTAGGCAGGGCCACGCGCCGGGTACCCCTGCCCGGCAGTGCCATGCGCTGTCACCGCTCGACTCCGGCACTTGCCTGCCCTTACGGGCTGTCGCCGACGGAAGCCCGAGCCCGAACGGCCAGTCGGGCCGGGGGCCGGGGGCCGGTGGGGCCGGTGACGGAGGCGTGGTGGCCGCGGTTATGCGGGTGGCGCGGTCTCTCCGGTGGTGGTGAAGATTCGGTCCAGGTGGTGGTGGAGTACCGCGATGGCCGAGTCCGGTTCCCGCTGGCCGACGAGGATGCTGGTGCCCATGGTCGCCACCATGGCGAGCAGGCTGATCGCCTCGATGCGCGCGTCGATTGTGGGGTCGGCCAGGCCGGATTCCTGTGCCTGATGCAGCAGGCCGGTCAGGGCGTTCTCGGCCGCGTCGGGGGCGTCGATGAAGGGCTGTGCGGCGAGTGCTGTGTCGGTCACGGACAGGATCGCGTATGAGCTGTAGAGCAGGTGGAACGTGCGGCTTTCCTCGTCCACCGGCAGCGAGGACTGGAGCAGTGCCTCGACAGTCGCGCGCGGCCCTGGGTTGGTTCCGGCTGCGCCGAGTCGGGCACCTACGCGCGCGGTGAAGCGGTCGGTGAGGTGCTGGAGCCCGTAGAGCAGCAGTTTCTCCTTGCTCTCGAAGTAGTACTGCACCAGCCGCAGCGATACACCGGCTTCGGCTGCCACGTCGCGCATGCCGACCGCGTGCAGTCCGCGCCGTCCGGCCACCCGCACGAGCGCCTCGGCGATCTGCGCTCGCCGTTCCTCGTGGTCCACGCGCTTGGGCATGTCGCTTCTCCGTCTGGGGGTGGTGAGTCGCCCGTCCTGGGCACCGGACACCTTTATGGTACCGCCGTACCACCATGGTGGTACGGTCGTATAACAAAGATCCGAACTACCGGAGGTACCCGTGCCCCAGAAGACGACCCGAGTGCGACGTGACATAGGCCGCTACGTCAACGACACTCTGCGCGACCGGTACTTCGCGGCCTGCGAGGCCGTCTACGCGATGGGCGCACCCGCACGCTACGAAACGGACGTAGAGACCACCTTCGGCACCACCCACGTCTACCGCTACGGCCCCGACGACCCCGCTGCCGAATCCCGCACACCGGTCGTCCTCATCCATGGCGCCGGATTCTGCTCCGCCCAGTGGTACCCCAACACCCCCGACCTCAGCGCCGAACGCCCCGTGTACGCGCTCGACACCCCCGGCGACGCCGGCCGCAGCATCCACCGACAGCCCATGTGGCAGCCCGAGCGCGCCGCCCAATGGCTCGACGAAGCCCTCGACGCCCTCAACCTCGACCAGGTACACCTCGTCGGAGCCTCGTACGGCGGCTGGCTGGTACTCAACCAGGCCCACCGCCGCCCCAGCAGGTTGGCCTCCGTCACCCTCCTCGACCCCGGCGGCCTGGAGAAGGTCGGTCTGCGCTTCTTCACCTGGGTCTTCATCAGCCTCTTCGCCAGCTTCGCCCCCAAAGTGCTGCGTCCGCGGCTCGCCGCCTGGCTGGAGCAGCCGGTACTCGTCGTACCCGAACTGCGCACGTGGGTCCAGGCCGGCGTCCGAGCCTTCCGCGTCCGCCGCCCCGCACCGCTGCCGCTCGCCGAGGACGCGCTGCGGAGCATTCGCACCCCGCTCTACCTCGTCCTGGGCAAGCGCAGCCTGCTCCTGAACCCCAAGCGCCAAGTGGAACGCGTCCCGCGCCTGATCCCCGGCGCCCGCGCCGAGATCATCGCTCAGACCGGTCACGGACCGCAGATGGACCACCCCGAGCTGGTCAACTCCCGAATGCTGAGCTTCATGGAGGATGTCGACTCTCTTGCCGATCATCAGAAGGTGACCAACGCTTGATCTCAAGGAAGCTGAGGAGGGGCAACCACGAGGCCCCGCCCAGCTTGCCGTTTGCCCTCCTCCCCATGAACAGTCACTCTGCCCGCGACTCGTCTGCGCAGGCCGGCAGCTGACTTCGATCTGACCCCAATGGATCGTCACGTCATCGAACGGGGGCTGACCCAGGACTCTGCCCCTCTCAGGTTGCCGCTATTCATCCGTGAGGTCTCCAGCGCCAGGCAGAACGCCGTCACCCGGTGCACTGCCCACGACACTGCGCACTGGCAGGGGTCGCTGCGCGGCAGTGCGCCTACCTGTCGTTGACCGGGTTGACGTCGACGGCGACCGCGTGGTCCAGCACAGTGAAGTCCAGCGCCCGTGCTGTGGGCCCTTGAGGTATCGGTGGCCCGGCGCCCTCCCCAGTTTCGTGGAACAGTCGGTCGGTGTCGCTGACGGTGCACATGGAGGGGGAGGAGGTTGATGTGCGCCTTGCCGCGGTCGCCGCTGTGTTCGGAGCCGGCGCTCGTCCAGCGGTCGGGAGACCGCGTGCGCAGGAGATGCTGCGCCGCGCCGGACGCGCAGCGCCGCGAACGCGCCCGCATGCGCAGTGAGAGGGCATCCGCAGGGGCGGCCAACCCGCCTTCACCGCGCAGCAGGGAAGCCGTCAACGTGCACCGGGGCGCTCAGCTGCGGACCGGTCCGTCAGGATCTAACCCAACAGCCGGCGCCTGCGGTCAACGAGGGTTTCCTGGGCGTGCACGTATTTCCGCTCACGCACCAGCTCGGCCACGGTGATGCGGCACAAGGTCCTCTTGTGATCATTTCCCTGGACCTCAACAAGCCACGAGCTGTCAGCGGCTCGGAACACCTTGCGCGCGGGTGTGTCTCCCGGGCCCACGCTGACCCCTTTGGGGACGTACTCCATGGCGATCGTGCACGCGAGCCCGTCGGCTGCTGCACGGCCTCCTTCCGGGACAGCGCGCGTCGTGACGAGCTGCCAACGGTGGTCCTCGTAACCGGGGCAGGTCTCTGCCTCCACGAGGACAACCCACCTACAGTCCTTCTGCGGAACCGCGTCATTGACCACAACGGCAACGTAGTACCTCTTGCCGTCGCACGTGAAGGCCCGCGAGGGCCGACTGCCGGCTGCTCCCCGTTCGGGAGGCCGGTTGAGTCGGCAGCGGTGTGGAGCCGAGGGCAAGCCGAGCACCCACACACACAGGACTCGAACGAGCGAGAGGCCTCCCAGGCCGACGAACAGCCGGGCCAGATGAAACCCCGGTGACTGTCGCGACAGGAACATGGTTCGAAGGGCCGACAGCCATGCCCATGCCGAAGCGAGGGAATCGGGCATACGAGCCAAGGGTGGCAGCCACCCGTTTGGCCGCTCCGTATGCCTACGGGCCCTCAGACTGGTGGGAGGGAACGCTCCAGTGGGGCGTGGGTATGGGGGATACGGGGTGGGCGTGACCGAGCGCGGTAGGGCCGACCGTACCGCTCCGGGCGAGACGGGGCTGGGTGTGACGGACCACGCTGTCCAGCGTGCCCGCGCCGCGACAGATGACCAGCCGGGCGGGCGACAGGGCGGCGACGACCAACGACGGGACGACGGGCCGACGCGTGCCGTGCCGCGGCATGTGGCCTGCGTGATGGACGGCAACGGCCGATGGGCGCAGCGGCGTTCGCTGCCACGCACGGCGGGCCATCGGGCCGCGGAGACGACCGTCATCGACATCATTGAGGCGGCCCGCGGCGCCGGCGTCGAGTGGCTCAGCCTGTATGCCTTCTCCACCGAGAACTGGAACCGTCCCGGCACCGAGGTCGACTATCTGATGCGCCTCGTCCGCCGGGTCGTGCGCAAGCACGCGCCGCTGCTGCTCGCCCGCGGCATCCGCTGCCGCTTCCTTGGGGTCGCCGACCCGCGCATCCCCCGGGCACTGGCCCAAGACTTCGACGACCTGGCGACGCTGACCGCCGACAACCGGGGGATGACACTGACTGTCGCCTTCGATCACGGCGGGCGCCGGGACATCGTCGAGGCGACCAGGTCGCTGATTCGCAGCGGGACGCCCGCTCACGAGGTGACCGAGCGGCTCTTCGCGGATCACCTGCCGTTGCCCGACACCCCCGACGTGGACCTCGTCATCCGCACCTCTGGCGAGCAGCGCATCTCGAACTTCATGCTCTGGCAGGTCGCTTACGCCGAGTGGGTCTTCCCCGAGGTGCTCTGGCCGGACTTCCGAGCCCCCGACTTCCTCGCCTGCCTGCATACCTACCGGCGCCGCGACCGCCGCTTCGGCGGAGTGCCGCCCCGGACGAACGGAGACCCCCATGACCACCGGGACCGCCCGACCCGCTGACGAGACACCCCTGTTCGGGCCGGAATCGCGGTTCAGCGCCTTCTTCGACGACCCGCGCTGGGCGCTGGCCATGATCCGCGCCACCGTGCTGGAGGCCGCTCACCCGCAGATCGGCGCCGCCCTCGTCGACAACTCGACCTTCGTCGCCCACCCCTGGCGCCGACTCCGCAACACCTTCCTCAGCATGCGGCGCATGTTCAGCGCCGACTTGGCGGAACGTGAACGGGAGGCCGCCCGGCTCAACCGGCTGCACGCGCGCATGAAGGGCTCCGACCCCCGCGGCCGCGCCTACGACGCGATGGACCGCGCGACCCGGGCCTGGGTCGTCGCCACCCTCTTCGAAAGCGCGGTCACCATGTGCCGGCTGAGCGGTCAGCCGCTCGAGCAAGACACGATGGAGCGGATGTACGCCGAGTACCGTGCCTTCCTCGCCACCCTCGAAGGCGACGCCCGAGAACTCCCCGAAGACGTCGCCGACTTCTGGCCGTACTTCGACCGGGTCGTCGAAAACGAGCTGGAGAACACCGAGGCGGCCCGCGTCATCCTCTACCGGCTCTTCGACCACCTGCCCGCACCTGCGCTGCTCGACGGCGCGCCGACGCTGTGGGCGGCCGGCCGAGCCGTCGCCAGTCCCCTCCTCGGCGCGATCACCGTCGCCTCGCTCCCCGAGCCGTACCGGCGCCGGGCCGGCCTGCCGGAGATGCCTGGGGCCCCGACCCTCATGCAGGGCGCCTACCTCGCCGCCGGACTCGCCCGCTTCCTGCCCGCCGGCTGGATCAACGCCGAAAGCATCATCGAAGTCCTCTCGCTCTCGCCCGGCAGCGACGACCCCCGCGCCCGGACCGTGACCGCCCTGCGCGCCCGCATGAAGCGGGCATCGGCCCTGCTGCGCCTCCTCACACCACTGGCCGACGACGCCGACGCCACTCCGGACCCGGCACCTTCCGCGGACGCAGAGGAGAACCGACGCTCGTCGGAGGAGTTCTTCCGCCGTGTGCTGGACCAGACCGGTGACGGCTACATCGATTGGCCCGACCTCGCCGCCATGGCCCGCGAACTGTCCACCCGCCTCGACCTGGACGAACCCGAGGAGACCCGGCTCTACGACGCCTTCGCCGCCTGGTGGCGCGAACTCCAGGCCGCCCTCGACACCGACGGCGACGGCCGCGTCAGCGCCGATGAGTACGCCGCCGCCGTCCCCACGCTCGCCGGACCCGCGCTCATCCGCGTGGCGGAGGTTCTCTTCGACGCCACCGACAAGGACAGCAGCGGAACCATTGATGCGGACGAGTACCGAACCCTTTTCCGCACGGCTTTCCACCGCGACCTCACCGTCACCGATGGACTCTACGGTCAGAGCGCCTTCGTGGGGGACTTCCTCTCCTTCATGTCAGGCCGCCGCACGAGCACCCTGTACGACCCCCTCCTTGCCGATGCCTGACATTGCAGTCGGCCGGTAGGGGGCCATGAGGAGAACGCGGACCATCGTGAGCGTGGCGATGTCGGCCTGTGTGCCACTGATGGCGTGCGGATGAGGTCCGGGGACATCGAAGAAGGACGCGGAGGCGATGCCGTCGCATCCGTACGCCCCACGATGGAGAGAAAGCCGTCGGTCACGCAGAAGGTGCCCGCTGGGATCGGTAAGCCGCCGGCCTTCCCGACCGGCAGACAGCCCGCGCCCATTACCCAGGAGCGCGCAATATCGCAGCGGTAGCTTAGGTCCACTTGCGAAACGGGCGGTGCAGCTTGCAGAACCTGCATGTCCCCATCGACCGCTTCCCGGGAGGTCGGGCGCGTCGGCGGCTGGAGGACCCTCCGTACGGGGGATCCTGGGCACGCACTGGCCAGGCGTCGGTCGCGCGGGCGTTTCGTGGCCGTAGACATGAGGGGTAAGAGCCGCGATTCGCTCGGCAGGACTGGGGCGGCACGCGGCCTCGAGACGAACGCCGTCTGGTGCACTGCGACGCCGAATGAGGGATCCCCGATCATGGTCAGCCGGTCCGGTTGTTGGCTTGGAGCGGCCGAGAGCGCTCTGCGGGCGGCGCCGCCCACCAGTTTGCTGTCCGCAGCGGGCACGTTGCTTACCGACTACGTGGACGCGCGTGCTGTGACGCTGCTCCTGGCGGACTACGGCCTGAGTGTGCTGCAGCCGGTCACCCGCCTGCCGCGCACGGGCGAGGCGGTGCCCGCGCGCGGTGACCACCCGGCCGGTCGCGCTTTCTCGGCTCAGGCCGCTGTCGTGGAAGTGACCGGAGAGCCCGGCATGGTCACGACGCACCTGCCCGTCACCGTACGGGGAGACCGCCTGGGGGTCCTGTCCGTGCACCTTCCGGAATCGGCGGCAGGGGCTCCCGGAGTGCTGGAACTCGCCGCCTTTGCCACAGCGTTGGGGCATGAACTGCTGACCGCCGAACGCGATACCGACCTCTACCTCCAAGCCCGTCGACGCCGACGCCTGACCCTGGCCGCGGAGATGCAGTGGCAGCTGCTGCCGGGCCGTGGCTTCACCCGCCAGGAGTACACACTCGGAGCACACCTGGAGCCGGCCTACGCGGTCGGCGGAGACAACTTCGACTGGAGTACCACCGACGATCATCTGACTGTCACCGTCTGCGACGGCGAAGGGCAGGGCATCCAGGCTGCCCTGTTGACCAACCTCACCGTCAGCGCCCTGCGCAACGCCCGCCGCGCCGGTATCTCCCTGTCCGACCAGGCACATCTCGCAGACCAGGCTGTTTACGGCGAGTACCGGGGGGCCTTGCACTCCTCGACCCTGCTCCTGAGTTTTGACCTGGCCACCGGTCAGGTTAGTGCGGTCCACGCGGGCTCACCGCAGCTCTACCGTCTGCGCAGTGGCATCGTCGACCACGTCGAACTGGAAGCTCAGTTGCCGCTCGGAATGTTCGAGGACACGAACTACCACGAGCAGCTTCTGCACTGCCAGGCCGGAGACCGCCTGATCATCGTGAGCAGCGGCGTACACAGCGCCCTGTCGGCCGACGGCAAGCTGTTCGGCGAAATCGCCCTGCGCGAGACCATCGCCGCTACGCGCGCCTCACCACCTCACGAGGCCTCGCGAGCCGTCGTCGACGGATTGATTCAGTACCACGGCAGTCATGACTTGTCCCACGACGCCGCCGTCGTCTGCCTGGACTGGCGCGGCAAACACGGTGCCGGGTGATTCCCGTCAGTGGCTGTTGATCGGTTCTTCCCCTCCTGGGGAGGACTCAAGTCCGTACATCGTGGCGACTGAGGTTCCCGCGCAGCGATGGGTGTGCCCGCTTTCCGCAGCGCTTTCGTTGGCTACCAAGGGAGGAAGGCGTGGACGGTTTTCCCTCCGATGTCGCCGGTGCCAGGAACGGTGATCGTCTCGTGTGCGAGGGCGTTGATGAGGTGCCAGCCCAGACCGCCGTTGCCACTGGGGTCACGGGGCCGTGCAGTGGGTGGGGCGGGGTTGGTGTCCGTCATGGCAATGTGCAGCGTGTCGGCCATCATGGCTTGCAGGTTGAGGGCGAAAGGGCCGGGCGCGTATGTGAACGCGTTCGATGCCAGCTCGGTGATCACTAATAACGCGTCGGCGTGCGCGTGCGGCGCAGCGGGCGGGTGCATGCGAGCAAGGCCGCACAGGAAGTCCCCCGCCCAGTGGCGGGCCTCGGACACATCGGCCAGCGTGCCGTCGAAGTGCCAGGTCTGTTCGACGCTGACGACGGCCGACAGGCCGGCGTTTGCATCATGCCAGTCAGCAGCCATGTGGTCCCCATGCCATAGGAAGTGGAACCTCTGTTAGTTCCCGGACAATGCGCGCCCATGCTTGTCCCCAGCCGCGACTCTTGCCGCATGACCAAGACGAGTCGCTCCATGGGTTACCGCGGAGGAGGTGCGAAGACCGGTGACCGCCGGCACGCCGGCCGTCGTGGTGGGTGGGTGGCAGGGAATGAGCGGCGCCGACGTTGATCACCAGGTCGAATGGCCTATGCGAGCTGAAGCCGGCGGCTTTTCGGCGGTGGAGCACCAGAGGCTCGTCGCCCCCGCGTGCGCTCGCCGCCCGGCTTGCCTGCCGCAGGGCGACTTCGGAGATGTCGACGACATCCGCACGTAGGCGCGGGCGCGTCGACAGTGTCACGCATTTAGGTACGCGCGGATATAGCGGGAGCACAGGCCGGCCGCGATCAGGGCGCTGAGCGCTGCTCCGTCGCCCCCAGGAGAGCGGCCTCCTCGCTGCCGGGGGCGCGGGGCGTGGCGCGACGGCGACGGGCACCGAGCGCGCTGAGTTCGAAGGCCAGCCGCCCCAGCGCAACGAGAGTGCCTTGCCCGAAAACAAGAATTAGCCATGCTCCACTGCGCCAGTACCAGTCCTCGGTCCAGGGGCGTGTGATCGCCAGCGTCACGAGGAGGTGCGATACGGCGATGATGACGCCCGCCCGCCGCCGTCGGGGACAAGCGAGCGGCGGCATCGCCCAAAGTATGGAGGCCAGCACGATGAAGGGGGCGACAAAAGGCAGGCTGGACATGGCAGACCTCAAGATCAGTAGAGAGTGGCAGAAACCATCACACCGGCGTGGCCGGGGCACCAGCCCCGCGGGATGTCACGCGGATCACGATGCGGCGTCGGCCACCAACCAGGCGAGTCTGTGTCCAGGGCCAGCACGCCCCTTTCCGCGATGGGCCTGCAGGGCCTCCAAACTCGTCGTCCTGTCGCAGTCGAATTGTCGCCGGAGCAAGTAACTGCCAATCGTGCTTGCTCAGCCGTGGTCAGGGGGGTGTGTGATGGAGGACCCGCCCTCGCGCGCCCCTGGTTCGGTGCGGAGGTGCGCTCGGTGCGGTTGACCTGTCCAGCGGTGGTACGCACCCGATGCGTGCGCGGTGGTCATCACCGCCTCCCCGGTGCGCTTCACGCGATAAACAGGGGCACCGGGTGCGCACCGGCCGGTGCGGGGTGCGCAGCGAGCACCTGACTCACGCCGGTGGCCTCCAGCTCCCGCAGGACGTCGGAGACGTCCTCGCGGTCCTCCTCGGTCGAGGATCTGCCCGACGAAGGCGATGATCGGGCGGGCGATGCCTTAACGGGCACGAGTAGGTAGCAAGGTCCCCCGGGGAACCTTGATCAAAGCGTCATACGCCCTTTGATCTCCTGACCTCAATGACCCCATGCGCCTCACGCTGCCCTTTGCCGTTCGCTGGATGGTCAGCGCGATCGTTGAGCGAACAAGCCCGTTGCTCGCGCCGCGTTGCCCGTTGTCCAGCTCCGCTATCTGCCCGGTTTCGCGTCTCGGCTCAGGCCGCAGCTGCCCCGTAGGCGGTGCCGACGTCGCCGCACGCGACGACGAACGGCTCATCCAGCAATCGGAAGCGCTCACCACTTGGGCCGCGATCACCTGCAGGACCAGGCGAGTCACCCGCCGAAATCCCGCAGGAGCGGACAGTCGGCCTCCCGCGAAGCCCACCGCGACTGATCCTCACGGCACTGACGGTCAGCAGTGCCACCAGGAGGTCACCGGGCTCGGACCGCGGCCCTGAGCATCACTCTCCCAGCGGCTGCAGCTAAGGGTTGTCCCGATCTTTGGGAGGATCGGGGCAGGGCCGGCTGGCCGTTGGCGGGTGCTGCTACGCGGCCTGGACGAGGTTGTGGAGGTGGGCGATGCTGAGCATGGCGTGGTGGACGCCATAGCCTTTGAGGCGGCGGTCGCGCGGGATCTTCCAGTTCTTCATGCGGGCGAAGACGTGCTCGACGCGGGCGCGGACCAGCTTGTGGTCATGGTTGTGTTCGGCCTGCCAGACGCTGAGTTTGCCGTCTTGGAGGCGGCGGTGCGGGATGACGAGGGTGGTGCCCGGATAGCCGCCGTCGGCGATGGTGGTAGTCCTGCCGACGGCGGCCTTGGTGCCGGACTCGGCCCAGGCCTTGCAGTCGTTGCGGTTCCCGGGGAAGGGCTTGCCGACCGTCACGACCAGGCAGGTGTGGGCGTCGATGACGACCTGATGATTGGTGGAGTACCGGTAGTTCTTGGACTTCTCCGCGCTGGCGTGGTCGCGGGTGGGGACGAGGGTGCCGTCGACGATCGGAACGGTGCCCTTGGCGAAGCGTCGCCGGGGCTTGAGCGCGAGCAGCGGGCCGATGTGGTGGATGATGTGGTCGGCCGCCGATTTAGACACCCCGAACAAGGGGCCATCTGGCGCAGGGTCAGGTACGTGCGTCAGTAGGCGGCGACGAGCAGAACTCGGTCCTCCAGCGGGAGGCTTCAGGGCCGGCCCCGGGCGGCGCACCGCGTCAGCACCCTCCCGGCGCAGTACCGTCATCAGCTTGCGGAAGTCACGCGGGCTCAGCCCGGTGAACGGGGCTATCCAGGACGGCTCTGACGCCGTGAGCACACCAGCCACAGCAAGATCATCTCACCCGCGACCAGCGGCCCCGTTCACCGCGTGTGTCCGAGGCAGTTCAGCGAGTTGTCCACCACGCTGCGGTGGGAAGGTGCAGGTTCGGTCCGCAAGGGTCGGCCTTGAGGTCTGCCGCTGGAGGACCGGGTCCTGCTGGTCGCCGCTACTGGAGGGCCAACCTCTGCTGCGGCAGTTGGCGCCGCTGTCCGGAGTGTCGAAGTCGGCTGCCGACCGCTTCGTCGACCGCAACGCCCCGGCGATGGCGCCGCAGCAGCGAGTTGGTGGTGGCGACCAGCGCGGCGGCGGCCAGGTTCGCGGGCAGCTCGGTGATCAGTGCCACAGGGGCGTGTTGGTGTCGCAGTTAGGAGAGCAATCGCCTGATGCCGCGCTCAAGATCATCCCGAAGATGATGAGAGCCAGTATGATCCAAGCTACATGGGCGAAGTCATTGCCAGGTGGGGTTTTCGGAGCGCTGCTCTGCGGGACCTCATTGTGGCTCTCGGGCTCGCCACTGGGTCCGTCGTGTCCCTCTGCCGCCATCGTGTCATCCCCCGTCGCGGTGTGTCCTCTCATGGCACGACGCCAGATCTCGTCCGTCAAGGCCTGCGGCGGGTTGCTATAGAGAAGAGCCGCACCGGCTTGGCGGATCGTCGCGGACGGGGAGGGAGTGGACGCTGCGCTCTGGCCGGTTCAAGGGCGACGGCGTCCAGCACGCCATGCTAGGCATCGCCCGCCTCCACAACCTTCTCCAGGCCGCATAGCCCCGACCCACCGGCGATCAGCCCACCTTGTCCCGGCCATCCTCAACAGCCAGTTATGGGACAGCCCTTAGGGATTGCAGATCATTAACACGTTGTTTTGATCTTGTTGTCCTCGTTGGTCTGTGCCTGGACCCGGTCCTGAAGGGCGGCGAGGGCCGTGGGCGGGGTTGCCGCCGGTGGGATGGTGATGCCGTGTGCCTCGAGCAGTCGCCGGTTCTTCAGGAGGGTGCGGTGCATCGCGGTGCGGCTGGTGCCGAACAGCACGGCGAGGGGTTCCGCGGCCAGGGCGTCCCCCAGGTGGAGCACGGTGGCCAGGATCTGGTCGGCGAAGGCCAGCCGAGGCGGCCGACCGCGCCGGGTATCCCCATCCGGGGCCAGGGTCTCGGTGAGGTCGTTCAGTTGCTGGCGGGTCATCCCGGTCAGTGCAGGATCGGAGAGCAAGGCCTGGTCCCACTCCGGATCCGGCGTCTGCGGGGCCCGGGCCGCCGGAATTACGGGTGATGGGTGGGGGTGCAGTGCATAGTTCCAGGCGCCCTGGAACGCGTGCCGGGTCAGCGGCAGGGCGGCCATCTCCGTGTCTTTGATGCGGACTCCGGTCGGGTAGGTGTTGGTGTCGAGTTCGGCTCTCACACGCAGTCCGGTGCGGGTGGTGGTCGCGGCGATCGACTGCACGATGACTTCGTGGCTGGTCAGCGGGCGGCCGTTCCAGTTCATGGTGATGTGCGAGAAGAGCCGGTGCTCGATCTTGTTCCACTTCGATGTGCCTGGTGGTAGGTGGCACACGGTGATCGTCAGTCCTGTTTCAGATGCGAGTTGGGCCAGCTCGAGCTTCCAGGACCGGGTGCGGTAGCCGTTGGATCCGCCGGCGTCGGCGGTGATCAGCAGCCGTGTCGCCCGCGGGTAGGCAGCCTGGCCCTGGCCGTGCCACCAGCGGCGGATCGATTCCACTGCGAACGCGGCGGTGTCGTGATCGGTGCCGACGTTGACCCAGCCGGTGTTCGCGGTCAGATCGTAAATCCCGTAGGGGACGGCTTTGCCCAGCTGCGGGTCGGCGAAGTCGTGGACGTTGACCGGGACAGGCTCGCCGGCGGGACGCCACTGGCGGCCGCTGTTCTTGAAGTCGCCGACGAGCTCCTTCTTCTTGGTGTCCACGCTGATGACCGGCTGGCCAGCGTCCCGGTAGTTGCGGGCCTGCTCGTTGAGGTAGCGGAACTGGGCGTCGCGGTCCGGATGCTGACTGCCCTCGAGCGTCTTCGCGTTGGCCTGAAGACTGAAGCCTTCCTCCCGCAGCAGGTCGCCCACGGTATCGGCGCTGATCCGGTGCCCGGCCCGGGCCAGCTCCGCAGCGAGCGTACGAGTCGATTTCACCGTCCACCGCAGCGGCGACATCGGGTCGCCTCTCTCCTCGGGCTCGACCAGCGCCAGTAGTGCCGGCCGCAGCCCCGGATCCAGATCGGCGACCCGTTTGCGTCCTCCGCCGGGACGCCGGACCCGCCCCAACGGCTCCTCTCCGGATTCCAGCTCGAACACGCCATTGCGGACCGTCGTCTCGCTGACCTGGGCCGCCCGAGCGACAGCGCGGATGCCACCATGCCCCAGCAGCCGGGCCTCGGTTCCCATCAGCAGCCGTCGCTGCCGCTCGTCCAGATGTGGGAACAACACCGCGAACTTCGCGGAGAGTTGATCACGGGTCTCGTCCGGGATGCGCATACCAGACCAACGAGCCCCAGGTCGGGAAGCAACACCTTGATGATCTGCAATCCCTTAGTCTCCGAACCAGCACCGTTCGAACCCTGATCTAGGCAGAGGTGCAGCTCAGGATCACAACAGGGCACTCATCAGTACCGCGAGACGTCAGCGGCAAGCCACATGCGAACCCCGACCGCGCAGAGATCAGGAGATCTCGGTCACGGCCGCGCGACGCAACAGAATTGGCTCCTCGTTAACTCCAGTACTGCTGCTGAGCCTGAGCATCTATTGCCGCCTGGGCCGCAGCAGCTGCTTCTTGACTCCAGCCGCCCAACCCGCTGGTCAGAAGCCGAAGTCCTGCTGGAGTACTAGTGGACGTCGAGGGCAAGGGCCAGGAGCGCCGCTGAGACCTCGCGGATGATGTGTTCGGCCTCCGGATACGAGGGCTGGAACGAGGTGCCGCATTCGATCGTGTAGCCAAGGGCCTTGGTGGCGGTCGGGGTGGTGAAGTGGCGGCTGTAGGCGTAGTCGTCGCTGGTGCCGGAGGTGGGGTAGAGGCCGTACGCCGCCTCGACCCCGTAGTCGACACCGCGCACTCCGCGTACCGCGTCGTTCATGCGCTCAGCCAGTTCGACGGCGGTCTTCAGGTCCCGGTGGGGGATGAACTCGCCGATGTCGTCGTCCTTGCGGCCGCGTACGGTGTCGAGGGCGGGGTTGCGGAAGTTGTCGCTCGGGCTGGTGGACTGGTTCCGATCCGAGCCCCAGTTATGCAGGATGACGGGTACGGCGCTGTGGACGTCGACGAGCCAGCGGATGCGCGGGTGGGAGTCGAGCGCCCAGACGATGTTGCGGGTCTCGGGCTCCGAGGCGGCGGACGGGCCCCGGTACGTCTGCGGGTCGCAGGGGTTGTCGGAGGTGTGGACGTCCGCATCGGAGGCGAACTTCGCGGTGTGGTCCCAGAGGAAGTCGAAGTTGCGGTTGAGATCCACGCCCGCGCAGGACGGGCCACCGTGTCCGGCCGGTGCCGGGCGCCGGTTCTTGCGCCACATCGGGTTGGCCGTCTGGCTGTAGGTGCGGCCGTCGGGGTTCACGCACGGGTAGAGGAACAGGTCGAGGCCGTCGATGACGTGCGTGACCTGGGCGGCCGTATAGGACGTCGAGCCGTAGCCGAGGCCTGTACCCAGGCTGTGCGCCTCCAGGAGGTCCGCGGCGAGTGAGATGAGCGCATCGGGCGGCACCCATTCGCGGGCGTGGACTCCGCCCAAGATCAGAATACCGTCGACGTCGTGGGCCGACCGGGACGCGATCCGCAGCAGGCGGGCCGTGCGGCCTTCGTGGGTGGGGTGGGGCGGGGTGAGGACCTTCGTTGTCCCCGGGTAGACGGCGTGCAAGTTGCTGATCGCCGATTCGATCTCGGCCACGTTGAGGTACACGGTCACTCCGTCCGGACGCGGGTTGTCGGGTCGCGGTGTCACTCCTTGCGGCCGAGCCCTCTGGGCAAGGCAGCCCGGGCCGCGAAGCGGTCACCCTCGCCGACCTCCTGCTTCCTGGCGTGCCAGTTCTCCGTGATGTTCTCGACCGCAGTGATGTTCACCTGTGGTGCCGACCTGGCGGATCTGGCCGAGTCGAGTTGGTCCTGGCGGAAGTAGAGGTCGAGGCCGAGGCCGGCCGCAGTCTCCCGAACCACGGGGCGGCAGCCGGTGTCGGGCCGGGTCTCTTCGATGAACTTCCGCAGTGCTTCGGCGTCCTCGGCCACGACGTGGCAGCGGTAGACCGCGGGGACCTCGTCCGTGCCGCCCGTGTCGCTCATCGCGTCGGCTGTCCCGCTGGAGCCGGTGGTGGCGTCCGCCCCGCTACCAGTTGGGCGAGCGCGATGGCCTGGGCAGCGTTCACCCTGCCGAAGCCGTAGTCGTCGTTGTGGCCGTTGCCGTCGTAAACGACACCGGGGCCGCCGACCTTGTCGGCCGACTGGTGCATGATCTCGCGCAGCTGGTCGCGGGTCAGGTCGGGGTTGGCCGCCAGCGCCAGTGCTGCGCAGCCGGCCGCGCAGGGAGCGGCGAAGCTGGTGCCGGTGTTCTGGCCGAAGCCGCCTCCGGACGTCGCGCTGAAGACGTCGACTCCGGGGGCGATCAGTTCGACCTCGGGGCCGCGGGCCGCGTTGTCCTCTCGGTCCTTGTTGTTCGATCGGACCACGGCGATGACATCCGGATGGGAGACCACCTCGTCCAGCGTGATGTCGACGTTCCTGCCGTTGCTGGCCGCCCAGAAGATCGGCATCCCCTTGCCCTGGCGTCCGTTGGCGGCGGCGAATTCGAGGGCCAGCTTCAGTGTGTTGGTCAGGTCCCACTCCGCAATGTTCGGGCCCAGGCTGCTGACCAGGATGTCCGCGCCTTGCTGTGCGCCGATTCCGGGCTCGGCCGAGGGGTCGGCGGCGTACGCCACGGCACGGGCCAGGGTCGTCTGCGTGCCGACCTGGTCTCCCAGGCACGCCACCAGCATGAGCTCACACTCGGGGGCCGCACCGACCCCGCCGCTGCCGTTGTGCCGACCGCCGACCATTCCGGCGCAGAAGGTGCCGTGGTCCTCGTCGGGCATGCCCGCGGTGTTCTGGGTGAATGTCGTGCCTACCACGCCGCTGCTGTAGAAGCCCGAGCTCGGGTCCAGTCCACTGGAGAGATCCTGGTGCTGTACGTCGAAGCCGTTGTCGATGACGGCGACGCAAATGCCGTCCCCGAGAGTGTGGTCCCACGCCTTCTCGATGTGGACGTCGGCGCGCGGCTTACCGCCATTGGTGCCGGTGTTGTTCCACTGCCACTGCTTGGGGTACTCGGGGTCCGAGGGCTGGAGCCGGGTCGGGACGTGCTCGATGAACGACGGTTCGGCGAAGATGAAACGGTCGTTGTCGTGCAGCTCCACGGAGGCCGCGAGGGCGTCCTCGGCCGCCCTGGCCCGCACCTCGTACAGGTTCGTCGCGAAGCCGAGTTTGTTGACGACAGCCAGGCCGGCCGCCTCGATCTCGCGCTCGGCCTCCTCCTCGGAGAGCGACGGCTGCAGTTGGACGTTCAGCGCGTCGGTCGCGATACCGATCCTGCCGCTGGGCCGCCGGATGACCTTGCCCGCCGCCTCCGCCCCGGAGATTTCCTCGCCTACGTCGACCGCCGCTCGGGTCTGCCGGTTCGGTCTGACGAACACCCAGTGCGCGCGGGCGAAGGCGGCGGCGGTCTCGTCGTCGATTCCCGCGTCGCGCATGGCTCCCCGTGCGCTCGTGCCCAGCTCGGCCTCCGCGTCGACGGCGGCCCTGACACCGCCCGTCTCCACTTTCACCGCGACAACATCGTCGAGTTCCTCCGCCTCGACGAGATTGCCACGTTGGTAGTACTGGCGCGACATCGCACTCGCCTCTTCTCGTGGGCGTGGCTGAACTGAGGGGCGTAGTTGTCCCGGCCGGATACGTCACGGCGACAGGACGCGGCCCGAGAGGGAAAGCCACCCCGTTGATACAAACCCCCTTTCTCACCAGTCTCCTCGCGTCGCAGAATGGGGGCAACCGCACGGGCGTGGGGGTATACGGGCGGGAATCCACCGTCTCGTTGAGCGATCACTCACTTTGGACAGGTTGGACAGCACACCAACCTGGCTAAGCACCTGGGGGGATCAGATGACGGCGGCCGGCGGCCGGGTATCCCAGGCAATTGTGTTGCGGGGTAAGACTCTCAAAGAGTTGTCCCGTAAGTGGGCGGTCGGGCTTCAGAGGAAGCTCAGCGGGACGTCCTTCTCGATGCAGAGCCGGAGGACGCCCGCCAGCTGGCGGGCGTCCTCGGTGTGCTGGTTGAGGAGTTGGTCGCCGCCCTGTCCAGCCCACTGGTCGGTGATGGCCTCAAGCCGGACCAGGATCGATGCGCACTCGGCAGGCGAGAGGTCGTCACCGCCGTCATCCGGATGATCGAGGAGTGTCTCCAGAGCTGTGGACACGTCGCTCCACGGGCGCTCGCCGCCGAAGCCTCGCATCTCTGAGAGGACGAACCCCTCGGTCTCGGCCAGACGCCGCCGGAACGCGGCAAAGCCGCTGTAGGACCAGGAGACATGCGGACTGCTGTTGTCTCCGTCGCCCGGGAAAAGAACCAGCCCCATGCGCCCTCCCTGCTTGCCGAGCACACAGGATCGAGGACATGGGGCAGCGTCGGCAACTGGATGATCTTTATGTGGCTGGTGTGAACACGGCGTCGGAGCCGTCCTGGATAGCCCCGTTCACCGGGCTGAGCCCGCGCGCTTTCGCCAAGCTGGTGACGGTGCTGCGGCGCGAGGGTGCGGACGCGGTCCGCAGGGGCCGGCCGTGGAGCCTTCCGCTGGAGGAGCGAGCACTGCTGGTGGCCGCGTACTGGCGCACGAACCTCACAATGCGGCAACTCGCCCCGCTGTTCGTGGTGTCCAAGTCGGCGGCGCACCGCATCATCGATTACCTCGGGCCGATGCTCGCGATCCAGCCCCGCAAGCGGTTCGCCAAGGACACCGTGCTCATCGTGGACGGGACGCTGGTCCCCACCCGCGACCACACCATCGCCGAGCGGTCGAAGAACTGCAGGTACTCCACCAACCACCAGGTCGCCGTCGACGCCGACACCCGCCTGGTCGGCCGGCCGCTCGCCGGAATCGCAACGACTGCAAAGCTTGGGACGAGTCCGTCTCCACGGCGATGTCCTGGATGTCGGGCCAGGCCCCCTCCCGCACCCCGGGTGGCCTACTTGGCGGCCCAGCAGCCCAAGGTGTTCCGGTTCCCCTCCGCCGCCAGGCGCGGCGCGTCCGGCGATCTCAGCAGACCGTACGGCAGATACCCGGACCGGACACCGAGTTCCCACCCATGGACCTGGACGGCGAGGCAGGCCAGGGCGAGGGTGCCGAGGGGGAGGAGGGACCGGGGCGCGGGATCACCGGCATCGGCCTCGACGCTCTCTCGGTACGCGACCAGCCGGGCGACGAGGGCGTCCTCGAAGGTGTCCTGGTCGTCGTCGAGGAGTACGCGGAGCAGCCGCTGGTCAGCGCTCAGCGAGTCGCCGACCTCGTCGAGCCGCCGGGCGGCCTCCGCGCGCTCCCCGGCGTCCGGCTTGCGCAGCGGAACCGTAGGCCAGTCGCGGGGCAGATGCCCGGCCGCCTCGGTGAGATAGGGGCACAGGGCGTCCATGGCGGCGAGGTCGGCGGGGTCGGAGACGGAGGTGTACCGGTTGTAGGGCACGCCGTCACGGATGGCGGGCGCGTAGTCGCCGCGCAGCAGCAGCCCGGTGACCCCCTCCCAGTCCCACACATGCCCGCTGACAACACACATCTCGAACATGTCGAGCCAGGTCCGCGCGGTGGGCGCCTCCTGGACGACGTCCCGGAAGGTGATGGGCCCGTCCCCGAACTCGTCGTCGTCCGGGTCCGTGCTGATCCGCTCCCCGACGAGGGAGAACTGGAGTTCCTGGTCCCCGTCCGGGAAGCACATGATGCTCAGCACTCCTTTCACACACTCCGCGGCGGTGACGGCGACCGTGCCGGCCGCAGCGTCGAGCCCCGGCTCCGTCACCGTTCGCGCGGCGACATGGTCGAGCAGTTCGTCCGCCATGGCCCGGATCAGCGTCGGCGAGATGCTGCCGTACCGCAGCGAGTGCCACCGCGAGTAGGCCCGCCCCTCGATGTCGTCGAGCGCCTCGGCCAACCGCTGCTCGCTGACCTGATGGCATGTCACATTGCGCACGTACCGCTTCCCTTCATCGACTTCACGACTGGACGAAGCACGTTATCAACGGGCACTGACACTCAGCACCGGCCGCTTTCTCGGCGAGAGTGCTGTTCGCGAGGGCGCGTACACCGTCGGCGCAGCCGAAGCTGGCATCAGCCCAGAGACTTGAAGACGCTGGACCAGAAGGCCGAGTCGTCCGCATACGGCTCCCAGTCGACAATGAGCTCGCGCAGATCTGTGAGGGTGGCCCTGCGTACAGCGTCGTCGGTTGATTCCAGGGCGTTGCACGAGTCTGCGATCAGTCCGAGGAGGAGAGCCAGCGTTGGAAGGTTCTCGGCTGCGGGCCCCTTCCACCCGGCCCCGTGGTCCCAGCCGTTGTGGTCGTAGTGGGTGATGCTGCCGTCCGCCGCGTCGAGCATCAGGTGCTGGTCGCCGCGCCAAGCCACGGGGAAGCAGAAGTTGGTGGGCGGGGACTCGTCGTCGGGATAGCGTCTGCCGTAGATCTCGTCGGCATCGAACGGTTCCATTCCGCCTCGCCCCGCAGGTGCCTTGTGTCGATCCCCACGATGCCGAGGTGTACGGCGGGAAAGCCGACCGTGAGCAAGAACTCCCTCGACCCGGCATCTGTCGACTCGGCTGTCAGAGCGGCCTCATTGGGCCGCCAGAGCGAGCCCTCGCCCAGACGGTGCTCCAGCCACGCCGCGTCCGGTACCAGCGGTATGTCGTCGTTCTGCAACTGCTTGGCCCCCTGGCGTTCGCATCATTCGATCTACTGCGGGCTCCGGTAAACTGCATGCCACGACGGACACGCAGACGTCCTTCGCCTGTGGCCCCGCGCCGGGTGTCGAAAGGGAGCTCGCCTCGCTCTTGTAGCCTCGTCCGGATGGTGATCGAGGCAGGCCTGATCGAATGATCTGGCGGTATCCGATCAAGTCGACCGGAGGCGAATTGCTGCACAGGGTCGGAGGTAGCCGCGAGACGGTCTGTCGGCGGCCGTCTCTTCGCGGTGCGTGACCCTCAGGGCAAGTTCGGCTCGGGGAATTCCTCGCGACGACGTTGAGGACGTGGTGGTCGCCAAGGACGGGCGTGTCCGGTCCCGGCTTGGCCACAAGCTTCAGGGCGATAGCCCCTGATCGGGCCGACGTGCGGTCGCCCGGTAGCGCGAGGGCGAGATGCCGTAACGCCTGGAGAGCGCCTGGCGCAGTGCCTCCGGGCTGCCGAACCCGCAGCCCGTTGCGACGGCCGTCATGGGCAGCGGGGGCGAGGCGATCAGCTGCGCGGCGGCTCGGCGGCATACGGCTCGCAGCAAGCAGAGCCAAGCTTGCACGTGAGCCCGCCTACAGTCGGGGCCCGAGGTGAGAATTAGGCCCCCACCTGTACGTAAGGTGCTTCCGTTGGAAGGCTGCGGGTCTTGTACCCCGGCTCTTTGACCTTCACGGGGGGAAGCGATGTCGGCAGGCGTGGTCACGTGGGGTGTGTTCCACGTGGGTGGGGTGATGTGTCATGGGTAGGCGCGGCAAGCCGGCCGAGCGGGGGCGGCGGGCGCCGTCGCCGGGATCTCGGGCCGGATCTCGGCGTGCTCCTCGGTCCGTGTCCGGGCCGCGCTCGGCCTTGCTTGCCCGGTGGGCGCTCGTACAGCAGGCCCTGAAGTCCCGGGCGCTGCCCTCATGGATTCCGGTCGACCGGTTGCGTGCGCTGCTCAAGCACGTGCGGCCCCAGTACCCGCGACCGCACCGGCAGGGTTACCGCCGCTGGGTTCCGTCCCTGCGCCAGCTGGTCTGCGCCGTGCTGATCGGCGCTGGTCTCCTGACCACAGGTGTGGCGGTCGCCTACTGGCGTACGGACATACCCGAGGATCTGAACTCTTTCGCCACGCAGCAGGACAACATTTACTACTGGGCCGACGGTTCCAAGATGTCGCGCACCGGGTGGGTCAGCAGGCAGGACATGCCGCTCGAGAAGGTCCCCGAGGACGTCCGCTGGGCGGTCCTTGCAGCAGAGAACGCCAGTTTCTACAACGATCCGGGTATTTCGCCGTCCGGCCTCATGCGCGCCGTCAGCCGCATGGTTGGTGGCGGTGAGACGCAGGGCGGATCCACCATCACCCAGCAGTACGTGAAGAACGCCTACCTCAGTCAGGAACAGACGCTCTCGCGCAAGTTCACCGAGATGATGCTCGCTCTCAAGGTGGACGACGAGTTCAGCAAGGACGAGATACTCGAGGGCTACCTCAGTACCAGCTGGTTCGGCCGCGGCACGTACGGCATCCAGCGTGCGTCACAGGCCTATTACGGCAAGGAGGCATCCGAACTGAACGCCAGTGAGGGTGCGTTCCTGGCTTCCCTGCTGAAGGGTGCGGGGCTGTACGACCCGGCGCTCGGTGAGGGCAACCGCGCACGAGCCGTGGAACGTTGGAAGTGGACTCTGGACCGGATGGTCGAGATCGGGAAGCTCTCGCCCGCCGAGCGGGCGAAGTACACGAAGTTTCCTGAACCGACCCAGGTGACGGGCGGGCGGACCGACCTGAACGGGCAGCAGGGCTACCTGGTCGAACTCGCCAAGTCGTACGTCACCCGGAACGGGAAGGTGTCGCAGGCCGAGTTCGACCGCGGTGGTTACCAGATCTACACCACGTTCGACAAGAAGAAGACGCAGGCCCTGGAGGCAGCCGTCCGCAAGGCCCGCAAGAAGCTCGACCCCAAGGGCCGGAAGGCCGACACCTTCGTCAAGACGGGAGCGACCACCGTCGGCGCGGACGGCAAGATCCTGGCCCTGTACGGAGGCCCTGGTTTCCTCAAGCAGGGTTTCAACGAATCAAACGCGGTGACCGTTCCAGCCGGATCCGCGTTCGCGCCCTTTGTCTATGCCGCAGCTCTCAGCGACGGAGTCGTACGGGACCGCGACGGAAAGCGCCAACCCGTGTCGCCTTCGAGCACGTACAACGGCCAGCACAACGCCCCCGTCATGACGCCCGAAGGGCCGTACTGGGACCGTAACGGCAAGATCGTCAAGGGTAAGAACGACGGTGGCAAGTCGTGGGGCGACGCCATCAGCCTGGACGCGGCGATGGTGAACTCCGTCAACTCGCCCTTCCTCCAGCTCGGCATGGATGTCGGTCTGGACCGGGTACGCCACCACGCGCAGAACGCTGGCCTGTTGCCGTCCAGTCTCGGCCGGCAGGTGCCCGACTTCTCGCTCGGGAACTCCACGCCCAGCGCGATTCGGATGGCCACGGCCTATCAGACCTTCGCCGCCCGGGGGAAGCGCACAGAACCGTTCTCCGTGCTGCGGGTCACCCGCAACGGGGATGAGATTTCGCTGCCCGCCGTCCGCTCGCGCCGCGCCTTCACCGCTGAGGTGGCGCAGCAGGTGACGGAGACCCTGCAAGGGGCGGTGCAGGAGGGCACGGGGAAAGGCGCACAGGTAGCGGGCTTGCGGCCGGCGGGCAAAACCGGGACGACGGCTGACAACAAGGCCGCCTGGTTCGTCGGATACACGGGTACGGAGGCCACGGCCGTGGTGTTGTACCGGATGGACCTGCGCAAGCTGGACCTGCTGCCGCTGGACGGTGTGGCGGGCTCGCCGCGCGGAGAGCCCGGCAGCCCCCTGCCGGTCGACATCTGGAGGGACTACATGGAGGGAGTGAGGCCCTCCCCGTAGAGGTCCGCCTGTTGTCTGCCGGTGCGAGGGGGCAGTCGGTTGCTCACCCCTGGTGCCGGACCGGCAGGAGCACTACTTGATGAGAGTCTTCCAGGCGGGCGCCTGGCCCGGGTCCAGCGAGCGCAGCTCTTGCAGGACCTGCGGGTCCTGGACGTCCATCCAATCGGCCAGTTCCTTGAAGGACACGCACTCGACGTCCTTGCGCGGGCACACTTCGCGCATCAGGTCCTCGACGGCGTCCATGTATATGCCGCCGTTCCACTGTTCGAAGTGGTTGCCGATGAACAGAGGGGCCCGGCTGCCGTAGTAGACGCGGTTGAACCCGTTCATGTAGGCACCGGTGGTGGTTTGCTTCCAGGCGCCGAACTGGTCCGGGTCGCCGTCCGTCTCGCCCTTGGACTGGTTGTAGAGGAAGTTGAAGTCCATGGAGAGTACCTGGATGTCCTTGCCGGGGTACGGCAGCAGTTGCAGGGGGAAGTCCCAGATGCCGTTCTTCTTGCTCGGCCAGGCCTGGAACCCGCCCGGCGAACTGGCGTCGTAGCGCCAGTCGAAATCCTTGCTCGCCGGTATGAGCGTCTCCTGACCCTCCAGACAGGGGGCACGCCCCCCGACGAATTCACGGTCCGGGTCGAAGGGCAGAGGGGGAAGGGTGGTGAGGCCCGTGTTGGTCTTCCACTTCTTCACGAAGTCGTAGCTCTGGTCGATCTCGCTCTTCCATTCCTCGACGCTCCAGTCACCGCCGCCCTTGGGGCCGCAGAAGTGACCGTTGAAGTGCGAGCCGATCTCGTGCCCGTCCTTCCAGGCAGCGCCGAGCTCTGTCAGGGTCGTCCTGATGTGCTCATCGGTGGGGTAAGAGATCGCGGCCGAACCACGGTCGTGCTGGGGCGGGTCGTAGAGGTCGCTCTTCGACTTGGGCAGCAGATAGATGCTCGTCAGGAAGAAGGTCATGTGGGCGTCGCTCTCCTTCGCCACCTGGCGGAAGTGGGAGAAGAGGTGATCGTCGCCCTCGAGTGCACCGTCCCAGGAGAACACCACGAACTGGGGCGGCTTCTGGCCTGGCCTGAGCTTCTTCGGCTTCAGCTGGCCCGGCTGTGGCCCGGTGTGCGACGTGGAGCCGTCCCCCAGCACCTCGACCTTGCCGTCCCAGGGCTCAGCACGCTTGCGGGCGTTCGGCCCGCCTCCCGTCTGGCTGTTCTTGGCGCGGGCCGTCGGATTGTCCTCGACGGAGTTTTTCGCCGCAGCGGTGTCGTCCGAGCCGCTGATCAGCAGTCTCCCCAGGAAGAACGTGAGCAGTGCCAGCACCAGCGCGGACGCGGCGATCAGCGCGCTGCGGCTGCGCTTGGGTTGGCGGGCTCGTCGACGGCCACGTCCACGGGCGCTTCGGCTCATCAGTGCTTCCTCCGGCGTGGGGGCAAGGCATGTCCGGCATGGCCAGACAAATATAGAACGAGCGATCGATGCTCTCCGTGCCCAGGCACGGCGCCGGAGTCCTTTTTGGCTTGCCCGCGGGCCTCCCCGCCGCTCGTGCGCCCACTCAGGGCTCCTTCATCCGGGAAGCGACGGGGGCCCGCGCGGAGGTCCGATCAGCGACGGAGGCGACTGCGACCCGTTGCGCCGCCGTGGCCTCGATGCGGGACCCGGACGAGGCCGGGGTGTGCGGAGGGTGTTCCCGTCCGTCACGCCCCGGCAGCCGCGGAAGCCCGGCGTACCTCAGCTTGCGCGCTCGCTCCATGCCGACAGGGGCGCGTCACGCGAGGAAACCGCGCCGGCTCGCAGACCGGCGCGGAAGGGTGAGCGGCCGCAAGCGTGATGGCTTCGAGCCGTACGGCGCCCACCCGCTTCCCCAGGGGACGGGCGCACGTCAGGTGCGATAGGCGTAGTACGTCGCTCGCGGGTAGGACGCGATGATGCTCGCCAGCGACTTCCGGTAGGTGTTGGTCGAGTGGTAGGTCAGGTACGGCGTACCCCAGCGGTCTCGGTAGGAGACCATCATGGTGTGGTCCTTGGACCCGTCGCGGTTGAAGTCCATCTGGAGAACGTCGCCCACACCCATCTCCCACGCGTTGGAGAGGTTGGTGGTGCGCTTACTGGAGAGCGCGAACCAAGACCACTCGTTGACGCCGATGAACGACAAGGTGTTGCCCAGCTTCGGGTCGGTCCACCACTTCCGGTAGTCGTCCCACGACCCGGGGGCATGCTTCCAACCGCCCGCCTTCAGTGCCTGGCTGACGAAGTTGGTGCAGTCGCCGCCCGCGCCCGCACTGTCGTACGAGGGATAGGCCGGGTTGTACCTGGTCCAGTACCTCTCCGCGTAGGCGCCCATAGCCGCGTAGTCGAGGCCGCTGGCGCTGCGGGCCGGCTTCGGGGCAGGAGCCCGCGAAGGCCGCCTGGTGGACGCCGAGGTGGCCTTGGGCAGCCCGCTGTCGGCGGCCGCCTGGACCTGAGGAGCCTTGAGGGGTGCGTTGACCGCGGCGAGGCCGGTGTCCGTGGGACGTATTCCGGTCAGCGCCCACTTGCCTCCGGACACCTTGGCGAAGGTCAGTTCGTGGTGCGCCTGGAAGCCGGTGGTCTTCGGCTCGTTGCCAAGAATCTTCTTGTACGTGAGCGTCGTGGACTCGGTGACGCGGACGGACGCCTTGCCGTGGCGCACCTTGACGACGTTGACGCTGACCTTGGTGTCGGCGGCGGTGTACGCCTCACCCAGTTCACGCAGGCGCTTCTTGCGATCGCGCAACGAAGTCGTGGCGCTCTCCTCCGCCTGCACAAAGCCTACGGACAGCCGCACTTCGCGACTCGCGGACAGCGGGGATCGTCGCGGCTGCGAGCCGTCCAGCAGGGCTGCGGTGCGCTCGGTCAACACGGCATCCGCGAC
The DNA here is from genome assembly GCF_053610585.1 of Streptomyces sp. NPDC054887. NCBI lineage: Bacteria > Bacillati > Actinomycetota > Actinomycetes > Kitasatosporales > Streptomycetaceae > Streptomyces > Streptomyces sp. NPDC054887. The sequence continues at coordinate 106,965 of NZ_JBSGYQ010000018.1, forward strand.
CCGCCCGAAGGAATCGGCGCTGGGGCGCCCGGCAGCGCCTGAACCGGCCGGTGCCGCAGACTCGTACCAGGGCACACCCGCGGTCGCGGGCAGCGCGACCGCTGCGGCGGCAATGGCGAGGGTGGCTCCCACCGTTGCCCGGAACGTCGATTTCTTCACGCAGTCTCCCTTGTAACCCCGGACCGCCTCACGGAGCGCGGGGACGAAATCTTCGCATGAAGTCATACGATGTGAAGAGTCTGTGTGTGTTGCGGAACGGCTACAAGGCGCCTCAAGGCATGCCGGCCTGTTGGCGGAAGCTATTGACGCCCTCCCCGCCCTAAGACGTCGTTTCTGATGGCGTGATCGCTCGTTGAGTCGTGTATGACGGATCCGGTTGAGCGGTTGGTGCCGGACGAGTTGTGGACGCTGTTCCGGCGGGTGGTCCCGCCGACGGAGGTCATGCGCCCGCAGGGCGGCGGCCGCCGACGGGCCGGTGATCGCGAGTGTTTGGCGGCGATCATCTTCGTGGCTACCTCGGGCTGCACCTGGCGGCAGCTGCCGCCCGTGTTCGGGCCGGCCTGGCCCACGGTCTACAGGCGTTTCGCCCAGTGGAGCCAGGACCGGGTGTGGGCCAGGTTGCACCGGGTGATCCTGGACGAGCTCGGTGCCAAAGGTGAGCTCGAGTGGTCGCGGTGCGCGATCGACTCCGTCAGCGTCCGGGCGGCAAAAGGGGGCCACTGACCGGACCGAATCCGACCGACCGTAGCAAGCCGGGATCGAAAATCCACCTCATCACCGACCGCAATGGCGTTCCGCTGTCGCTGGGCATCTCCGGTGCCAACATGCACGACAGCCTCGGCCTGCAGCCGCTTGTGCGCGGGATCCCGCCCGTCCGCTCCCGCCGCGGACCCCGCCGCCGGCGTCCGGCCAAGCTCCATGCCGACAAGGGCTACGACTACCTGCGGAAATGGCTCCGCGAGCGTCGCATCCGCCACCGCATTGCCCGCAAGGGCATCGAGTCGTCCACGCGGCTCGGCCGACACCGCTGGGTCGTCGAGAGAACGGTCTCCTGGCTGGCCGGATACCGAAGGCTGCACCGTCGTTACGAGCGAAAAGCCGAGCACTTCCTCGCCTTCGTCGGCATCTCCGCAGCTACCGCCGACTCACCAACTGAAACGACGTCTAAAGCACGGGGTCTCCTGGGAGAAATGAGGTGACAGGCGACGACTTCGCGCCTGGCGACCCGCTCTGCAGATGAAAGCGCGTCGCGTGGGTGATCCTGATGGTCACTTGCGACACCGTCGCGAGCGACTCCGGCGTTCGGGGCGTGGCGAGCGAACGCCTAGACCAGAGCGGGCCAAGGTTCTGGTGCTCGTCTGTCCCTTTCCCGTGGTTGTCGGAGCTTTCGTGGCGGCGGCGCGGGGCGGGCTGCGTCGGGTGTACTTGCGTCGGGTTCTGCGCCCGCTCGGCTTTGTGCTGGCCATCATGGTGTCCATGGGAACTTTGCCATGGCACCGGAGTTGGCGGGTTTGCGGGATGCCGTGGGGCTGTCGGGGAAGAGTGGGGGGCGGCGCGTGGACTACGCGACGCTGGAGGGGGTGGGCGTCGAAGACGAGTGCGTGGTTCGCGCGGGTGGCCGGATCGGTCAACTTCCTTCGGGGGACGGAGAATCGGCTTGTCCGCTGGTCGGCTCAACGTGAGATGCCCCTGTGCCCAATGCGGTGAGAAGTGTCAGGATGCGTGCATGACACAGATCATCAAAGGGGGGAACCTTCCGCTCAGCGGTGAGCCCATGCGGGTCGCCGTGGTACGCCGGTCTGGTGGGCCGGGAGCGCTGGAGGTGGATGCGGCCGCGCTGTTGGTCGAGGCGAGCGGCAAGGTCAGGGACCAGGGCGACCTGGTCTTCTACAACCAGCCGGAGCACGCGGGGAGCGGCGTCCGGTTGCTGGGCAGTGCGCAGGGCGAGGGCGGGGTGACTGCGGACTGGCTGGAGATCGATCCGGGTCGGGTCGAGGCGTCCGTGGAGCGGGTCGTGGTCTCCGCGTCGTGCGAAGGAGGAGTGTTCGGGCAGGTGTCCGACCTGTACATGCAGGTGGTGAGCGCGGTCACCGGCGAGCAGTTGGCGCTGTACGCGGTCGAGGACGCGACGACGGAGACCGCGATCCTGCTGGGTGAGTTCTATCGCAGGAGCCAGGGGTGGAAGTTCCGCGCGGTGGGGCAGGGGTACGCGTCGGGGCTGCCGGGTCTGGCGGCGGACTTCGGCTTCAGCGTGCCGGCAGAGGAGCCGGCCGACGAGGCCACCGACGAGCCCGATCCGGAGCCGCTGCCCCGGTCGCTTCCGCCGGCACCTCCGCTTCCGCCCGAGGCGTACCTGCCGGTCGCGGCCCGACCGACCGCCCAGGACGTCACGGTGGCAGAGCCCGTTCCTGCGGTGGACGCCGAGCCCGTCGCGACGACCGACGGCGCTGTGGCGGACCCGGCGGCGCCGTACATCGCAGGGGGCGGCGCCTTCTTCCCGCGCAACGCCCTGCCGGCCGACTTCGGACCGGAGTTCCCGTACTTCGAGCAGAGCGGCAAGAACGACGGGGTCATCCACGTCGAGGTCGACATCCCGGCCGGTTTCGTGATCGTCGAGGTGGTGACGAAGGGCAGCGGCTACACCGAGCTCATCACCCTCAACCACCGCAACCGTGACGACAAGTCCATCCTCTACAGCTCCATCGAGGATCTTCAGGGGCGGTGCATCGCGGACCATCACGGCCTCGCCCCGCTGCGGATGCGGATCCGGACGTCCAACCAATGGACTGTCTCGGTACGTCCGGTCTCCACGCTCCGTGAGCTGAACGACAAGATCGAGGGACACGGGCCGGACGTCCTGGCCCATACGGGCGGGCCCACGGACATAGCGATCCGGCACCGGGGCGACAAGCACGGGGACGGGGTCTTCGAAATCCAGGCGATGCGGCCGAACGGCAAGCTCGACGACGTGTTCTACAAGTATGACCGAGGACGCGGCAGCGCTCCGCTGGCCGAGGGACCGCGGCTGCTGCCGATCAGGGCCAGCGGCGGCTGGACCATCACGCCGCGCCCGGTGGGCAGCGGGAACTTCTGGAGCAGGCGCCGCTGACAGGCTGACGATCTGTGAGAACCGTGCCGGGCCGCTCCCGGACCACGCGGTCGTGGGCGAAGAGCATCCGGCACGGTTCGAACGAGGCGAGCCTGTCCCTCCAGGGCCGTTAGGCGGGTAAGGGCGGCGCCACACCGTCGCGTGCGGCGCGCGCCGGGCGTGAAGCGGTCGGGGTTGTACGGGGGCAGGCGTAGCCGTGCGCCTGACGGCGAGGACCCGAGCTGCTTCCACCGGGTTCGCCGGCGATGGCTCGGCGCCCGCGCCAGAAGGCTGCGGGCGGGCGGGATCGTGGAGGCCTGAGTGGGCGCCGTCGAGGAGCTTGTTCCGGGCAGCGTCTCAGAGTTCCAGGATGCGGCTCTTCTGGGCCGCGAACGTCGCCTCGCAGAGCACGCCTTGCTCTTTGAGCTGAGCGGAGTGGCTGTACGCCATCCCTGCCGGGACGTGGCGGGAGCCCGTCAGGAGAGCGTTCAGGCCCCGTTTGCTTCCTGATCTGGGCGAACACCGCCGAGGTCAACTGCGGTGATCTGTGCAAGGGCGTCCTGGAGGCGGCGGACGGCATCCTCTGCTTCCGTGTATTCCTCAGGACTTGGGAGGACAGTGCCGAAGGTGCCGCCATGGTCAGCTGGCAGGGCACGCCAGCGCAGGACCGGTTCGAGCGCGTTGAGAGCGCCGGAGATGAACCAGGCCATACGGCCGTGAGTGCGCGCGAGGGAGATGGCCAGGACGGCGAGCGTTTCCCGCAGGTGTTCGAGCCGCTTGATCTGCGGCAAGGCCTCCTGGACGTCCGGCGGGCGGACAACGTCGCGCAGGCCGGCCGCGGTCTTAAGGGCGAGGTCACGGTCGGTCGGCTCTAGTTTCCACACTTGGTCTTGGAGCTGCTGTTCAGCTTCCTCGGCCAGTACTGCGACGATCCTCCGCATGTCCATGCAGATCACTCTAGATGAACGGGCCCGTCCCCCTGCGCGACCCTTGTCTGGTTCTGGCCTGGCCTAACGATGTGCCAGGGATTGGAAGTAGGTACTTCGCTTCCGGGGCAGCCGCTGATCCCGGAGCCGGGCTGCGGCGGTCAGCCCAGGTCGTGGTTCCGCCGATGCCGCAGCAGCAGGCGAGCGGTGATGTCGGCAACAGGCAAGCAGCTTTGATGAGGGCGTCGTCGCCAGCGCACAGAGGCGACGAGGTCGAGCGGCGTGCCCCCGGCGCCGTACTCCTCGGGCAGGTGGATGCCGTGCAGCCCCAGCTCCGCGGCCTCGTCCCAGTAGGCGGGCCGCCCCTCCCGCGCCCCGTCGAGCACCTTGTGCAACGGCCTCGCGCGGCACGGCCCGCGCGAGCCGGCGGCGTACGACACCGCCAGGTCGTGATGCTCTCGCGTGAATCCGATCCCCATGCGCGGCAGGCTAGATGATCTGGCGGTAGGTCAGGAGACGGGCCGTACGTCCGGCGGATACGCGCCCCCGCCGTCCGCGCGCAGCGACCGCGCGGCCCGGCGGACGGCTAGGACGGTGGGCCGGGTGCGGTTCTTCTCCAGCCACGCCAGCGCCGAGTGGGACGGGGGCAGGTCGACGACGTCGACGTACCGCACGCCCGGCCGGGGGAAGAAGTGGCGGGCGGCCGCCGGCAGGAAGCACATCGCCTGCCCGTGGGCGACGGCGTGCAGCAGGGCCTCCATGTCCGTGACGACGGGACCGTACCGCACGGGGGAGCCGTCGGGTCGCGGGTTGACCGACCAGAAGTCCCACCAGACCCGGGGGGCCGGCGGCGGGACGTCGACGACCGGGTGGTCGGCGAGCTGGGCTAGCGTGACGTGCTCCAGCTCCGCCAGCGGGTCGCCGGCCGGCAGGCAGGCGACGCGGGGCTCGGTCGCGAGATGGTGCAGTTCGATGCCCACGGGGACCGGCGGGCGCAGGAAGACCACGTCGACCTCGTCCCCGGTCAGGGCGGCGATGTGGTCGGCGAAGTTGAGACTGACGACCCGTACCCCCAGGGCGGGATGGCGTGCGTGCAGTGCCCCGAGCACGGCGCGCGTGTGCGGCATGGCGACCTCGGCGCCGATCGCGCCTACCACCAGCTGCCCGGAGAGCTGGCGCTGCTGGGCATCGGTCGCCCGGCGTAATCGGTCCGTGGCCGCGACCGACGCCCTGATCTCCGGGAGCAGGGCCCGGCCGGCCGGGGTGAGTTCGACGATGCGGCTGGTGCGTTCCAGCAGCCGTACGCCCAGGCGCTTCTCCAGGTCCCGGATCTGCTGGCTGAGCGCGGACTGGGTCATGAACAACCGCTTCGCGGTGCGGCCGAAGTGGAGTTCCTCGCTCAACGCCAGGAACAGCCGCAACTGGTGGATCGTCGGCTCCCCCGTCCCGCTTCCCCGCGCCGCCCGTCCCCCGTCATTACCTGCGACCATGGTGATTCCCTTATCAATGCCCTGTGTTGTCGCATGACCGTGTCCATGACACCGGCTGCCTCCTGTGCGAGTGTCTCAAGCGCCCCCGCCGTCCGGCCGACCATCCGGCGGCTTGAGGGGGCAGACCTGCTGAACACGTGGCACGTACGGGGAGCACCATGTTTCGTTCACGGCAGTTACGGGTGCGCCGGTCCGGTGCCGGACCGCGCGCCTTCCTCACTCTCCTGCTCGCCGGGGTGTGCCTCGCACCGGTGGCGACCGCGTCGGCCACCCCGACGGCGGCGTACCGGGCGCCGAGCGCCGGCGCGATCGGCCGGACGGCTTCGTCCGAGGTCCCCGCGGGCGTCACCGCCGGGGTGGCCGTTTTCGACCGGCAGACCGGGACCTTCACCGAGCAGCTGAACACCGCGACGCCCTTCCGGTCGGCGTCCGTCGTCAAACTGCTGCTCGCCCTGGATCACTTGTGGAACAAGGGCCCCACGTACGACCTTCCCGCCCCGGACCGCGCGCGGATGGACGCGATGCTGCGGAGCAGCGACGACAACGGGGCCGACCACTACTGGCTCCAGAACGGCCAGAGCGCCATCATCGACCGGATGGTCGCCCGGCTGGGGCTGCTCCACACCAGCCGTCCGCCGTCGACGCACCCCGGCTACTGGGGCTACACCGCCGTCAGCGCAGCCGACACCGTACGGATCTACCGCTACCTGCTGGACAGTGCGCCCGCACCCCTGCGCGACTACGTGATGGGCAACCTGCGGCGGTCGACGCGCTGCGCGACCGACGGCTTCGACCAGCACTTCGGCATCGCGGGAGCCTTCGAACGACCGTGGGCGGTCAAGCAGGGCTGGTCCAACTTTGACTCGGGCGGCTGCACCGCCGCGCCGGCCACCGCCGGGGCGTCCGGCGGCTCCGGCCCCACGGCGGCGAAGGGGGAGAACGCGGCGAACGGCGTGGACCTCACCCGCCCGGCCCTGCACACCACCGGCACCGTCGGGGCCGGCGACCGCGCGATCGTGGCCGTCCTCACCCTGCACCCGGAGGGCACCGCGTACGGCAGGGCGTACTCCGACCTGGGCCGGCTGACCCGCTCGCTCGCCGTCCCGGGTGCGCAGAAGGCGGCGGGCACCTGGTTCGGCACCTGGAGCTCGGGGGTCCGGGTCCGCGCCGCGGCGACCACCGAATCCGCCACCCTGACGACCCTGCCCGCCGGTGTCGAGGTGCTGGTCTCCTGCCAGAAGCAGGGACAGAGCGTCTCCGTGCCGCCGTACACCAACTCGTGGTGGGCCTATCTGCCCCAGTACGGCGGCTACATGACCAACATCTACGTCCAGTCACCCGGCAACGAGCTGCCGGGCGTCCGGGTCTGTTGAGGGGAGCGCAGGTGAAGGAGCGTACCCGCCGGATCGCCCCGGCAGCCGCAGCGGCTCTCCTGGCCCTGCTGCTGTCCACCGGCTGCTCCACGGTACGGACGGACGCGGTCGCACCGCCGAGGACCTCCGGCCCGGCCACCACGGCCGCGGGGCCCGTCACCGCGGGCGAGCTGACGCTGTTGCACGACGCGGAACAGGAACTGAGGCGCCGCTGCATGGCAGCGGCCGGCTTCAGGTACTGGGCCGAGTCCGCGAAGCCGGTGCCCGAGGCACGGGAGTTCCCCTACGTCGTCGATGATCCGGGGTGGGCCCGCCGGTACGGCTACGGAAGCACCCTGAACGCGCGGATCGACCGGCTGCGGGCCGAGGACCCGAACCAGGTGTACCTGCGGGGACTGCCCGAGGAACGCAGACGAGCGGCCATCACGGCGCTGAACGGCACCCGCACGGGCGGCCGGCAGCTCACCTCGCGTTTTCCCGGCGGGATGGTCATGGGGCACAGCGCCACCGGGTGCAGGGCGCAGGCGTGGCGGCAGCTCTACGGCGATCTTCCCGGCTGGTACGCGGCGAGCACCCTGGTAACGAACCTGAAGGCGCACCGGTACGAACGGGTGCTCGCGGAGCCGGAGTACGGCCGGGCCGTCAAGGCGTGGTCGGCCTGTATGCGGGCGAGCGGGCACCACTACCGCGACCCGTCGAAGAGCAGGGCCGCCTTCCTGCGGGACGCCGGGACCGGGGACACCGCTGCGGAGATCAGAGTCGCGGTCCGGGAAGCCGGGTGCGCTCTCAGCAGCGGGCTGTCCGCCGTCGCCGTACGGCTGGACCGGCGCCACGACCGGGCACTGCTCCAGGAGCACCGGGCAGCGGTGGACCAGGTGGAGCGCCTGCGGACCGACGCGCTGCCACGGGCGCGCGACGTGCTGGCCCCCTGAGGAGCCGGCACCACAAGTTCCCGCACCGGGTGCGCGGACCACTGCTGCCCGGGAACGGCGGGGTTCAGAGATACGACAGAATCAACGAGGGGATCGATCATGTCAACGCACCGAGGCAGGTTCCTGCTCGCCACAGCTGCGGTCGTCACCGCACTCGGGCTGGCACCCGCCACCGCACAAGCCGCTCCTGCGCCGGCTCCCGCGCCGGCCGGCACAGCCGCCGCGGCCGCGGACGGCCTCCTGTACGCCTGGGAGCACTCGTGGAAGGGCGGCCGTCAGGCCACCTGGTCCAACAGCAGCTCCGACTGGGCGGACCGGAACATGCGCAACCAGGCGTCGTCCGTGCACAACAACGGTTACGCGGGCGCCTACGAGGACGTGCGCCTGTACTGGGACACCGGCAACGTCGGCGCCGCCTACTGTCTGGGCAACGGCAACTACCTGATGGACATGCGCTACGACTACTTCCCGCACAACGGCAACGGAGGCGGCCAGGCCATGAACGACAACGTCGCCTCGCACCGCTGGGGCGCCTACTGCTGACGCACCGAAACCGGCGCACCCCGGCGCGGCCGCGCCGGGG
>NZ_JBSGYQ010000019.1:0-79401 GCF_053610585.1 Streptomyces sp. NPDC054887
GGTGTGTCCCGTCGGCCCGCCGCTGTTTCGCGCCACTGACAAGCGTCAGGCGTCGACCTTCTCCATGACCTCGTCGGACACGTCGAAGTTGGCGAAGACGTTCTGCACGTCGTCGCTGTCCTCCAGTGCGTCGATCAGCTTGAAGATCTTCCGCGCGCCTTCCTCGTCGAGCTCGACCTGCATGGTCGGGACGAAGTTGGCGTCCGCCGAGTCGTAGTCGATGCCGGCGTCCTGGAGCGCGGTGCGGACCGCGACCAGGTCGGTGGCCTCGCTCAGGACCTCGAAGGACTCACCGAGGTCGTTGACCTCCTCGGCGCCCGCGTCGAGGACCGCGCCCAGCACGTCGTCCTCGGTCAGGTCGCCCTTGGGGACGACCACGACGCCCTTGCGGTGGAAGAGGTACGAGACGGAGCCCGGGTCGGCCATCGAACCGCCGTTGCGGGTCATGGCGACGCGGACGTCGGAGGCGGCACGGTTGCGGTTGTCGGTGAGGCACTCGATGAGCACCGCGACACCGTTGGGGCCGTAACCCTCGTACATGATGGTCTCGTAGTCGACGCCGCCCGCCTCGAGACCGCCGCCGCGCTTGACCGCGGAGTCGATGTTCTTGTTGGGGACGGAGCTCTTCTTCGCCTTCTGGATGGCGTCGAAGAGGGTCGGGTTGCCGTCGATGTCGGCGCCGCCGGTGCGGGCCGCGACCTCGATGTTCTTGATCAGCTTCGCGAAGAGCTTGCCGCGCTTGGCATCGATCACGGCCTTCTTGTGCTTCGTCGTAGCCCATTTAGAGTGGCCGGACATCCGCCTGTCTCCTTCGCGTCACCAAATTCTGCTGCGTTCGGCAGAGATCCTACCGGGATCCCGTCAGCCTACGGCGCGCACCATCTCGGTGAAGAGCCGGTGCACCCGGTGGTCGCCCGTCAGTTCGGGGTGGAACGACGTGGCGAGGGCGTTGCCCTGGCGTACCGCGACGATGTGGCCGTCGTGCTCCGCGAGCACCTCGGTCCTGGCGCCGACCGACTCCACCCAGGGGGCGCGGATGAAGACGCCCTCCACGGGGCCGTCCTCGATGCCGGCGATCTCGACCTCGGCCTCGAACGACTCGTTCTGCCGTCCGAAGGCGTTGCGGCGCACGATCATGTCGATGCCGCCGAACGTCTCCTGGCCCGAGCGCGGGTCGAGGATCTTGTCGGCCAGCATGATCAGGCCGGCGCAGGTGCCGTAGACGGGCATGCCGTCCGCGATGCGCGCGCGCAGCGGCTCCTGCATGCCGAAGAGCACGGCCAGCTTGGACATGGTGGTGGACTCGCCGCCCGGGATGACCAGGCCGTCGATCTCGGCGAGCTCCTCGGGGCGCCGGACCGGCCTGGCCGTGGCGTCCGCCACGGCCAGGGCGACCAGGTGCTCCCGCACGTCGCCCTGGAGAGCCAGGACGCCGATCACAGGGTTGCTCATGTCCGGCACTACCAGCCGCGGTTGGCGTAGCGCTCGGACTCGGGGAGGGTGTCGCAGTTGATGCCGACCATGGCCTCGCCCAGGTTCCGGGACGCGTCAGCGATGATCTTCGGGTCGTCGTAGAAGGTGGTGGCCTTCACGATCGCGGCGGCGCGGGCGGCCGGGTCGCCGGACTTGAAGATGCCGGAGCCGACGAAGACGCCCTCGGCGCCGAGCTGGCGCATCAGCGCCGCGTCGGCGGGGGTGGCCACGCCACCGGCGGAGAACAGCACGACCGGGAGCTTGCCGAGCTCGGCGACCTCCTTGACGATCTCGTACGGGGCGCGGAGCTCCTTGGCGGCGGCGTACAGCTCGTTGTTGTCGAAGCCGCGCAGCTTGGCGATCTCGTTCTTGATCTGGCGCAGGTGGCGCACGGCCTCGACGACGTTGCCGGTGCCGGCCTCGCCCTTCGAGCGGATCATGGCCGCGCCCTCGGCGATGCGGCGCAGGGCCTCGCCCAGGTTGGTGGCACCACAGACGAAGGGGGTGGTGAAGGCCCACTTGTCCGAGTGGTTGACCTCGTCGGCCGGGGTCAGGACCTCGGACTCGTCGATGTAGTCGACGCCGAGGGACTGGAGCACCTGGGCCTCGACGAAGTGGCCGATGCGGGACTTGGCCATGACGGGGATCGAGACGGCCTCGATGATCTCTTCGATCATGTTGGGGTCCGACATCCGGGCCACGCCGCCGTCCTTGCGGATGTCGGCGGGCACGCGCTCCAGCGCCATGACGGCCACGGCGCCCGCGTCCTCGGCGATCTTCGCCTGCTCGGCGTTGACGACGTCCATGATCACGCCGCCCTTGAGCTGCTCCGCCATGCCGCGCTTCACGCGTGCGGTGCCGGTCTCGGGGGCCTGGAAGTTGCTGGTGCTGGACACGGATGGACCTCACTCGGAGAAAGAAGGTTTTTGCTCTCCTAGAGAGAACCCCGGCCGACCAGTCCACCGCAAGGGCCAATGTGCAGCCGGTGGCTCGTTCTACTGGCTGCCGGGGCGGTCGGCCAGCGCCACAGGGGCCTCGTCGTCCATCTCGAAGGCCAACGGGAACGGCGCGTGGCCCGCCAGCCGGAACCAGCGCACCGTGCGGTGGCGGCGCAGCGCCCGCGCGGCGCGCACCGAGTCGTTGTGGAAGCGCCGGGCCATGGGCACGCGGCGTACGGCCGCCGCCAGCTCCCCGGTCGCGTCCTCGCCGCCGGGCGCCTCCTTGACCGCCTCGACCTGCGCGGCCTCCCCGAAAACGGCCCGCAGCGCCTGGCTGAGCTCGCTCTCCGCCACCTCCCGGTGGTCCTCCTCGGCCTGCCGGGCCGCGTGCGCGGCCTGGTACAGCAGGATCGACGCGGCGGGGTCGAGCACCCCGGAGGTGGCCAGCTCCTGGGTGACCGAGGCGCGGCGCAGCAACTGGGCGTCGAGCGCGGCGCGGGAGGCGTCGATACGGGCGTGCAGGCGGTCCAGCCGGCCCGCGGTCCAGCTGAGGTACAGCCCGATCGCGACGAGGGCTACGACGATCCAGACGAGGGTTGCGGTCACGGGCGGCAACGTTACCCGGGGCGGGCGGGGCGCCGGCCGGGACCCGGGGGCCCGCCGGCATCAGGCCGGGCCGCGCCCGCCCACCCGCCCGCCCGGAGTCAGTCCCGCGCCAGCCCGAACCGCGCCCGCAGCCCCGAGCGTTCGTCGGTGTCCACCGACGCCGCGCCGTCCGTCACCGTCTCGTACACGGACAGGATGTCGGCGGCCACCGTCGACCAGTCGAAGCGCCGTACGTGCGCCGAGCCCTTCAGCCGCAGCTCCGCGAGCCGCTCCGGGTCCGCCAGCAGCCGCACCGCCGCCGACGCCAGCGCGTCGGCGTCCTCGTTGGCGAAGAGCTCGCCCGCGGATCCCTGGTCGAGGACCTGGGCGAACGCGTCGAGGTCGCTCGCCAGTACCGCGGCGCCCGCCGACATCGCCTCGACCAGGATGATGCCGAAGCTCTCGCCGCCGGTGTTCGGAGCGACGTACAGGTCGACGCTGCGCAGCAGCCGCGCCTTGTCCTCGTCGCTGACCATGCCGAGGAACTCGACGCGCTCGCGCATCTCCTTCGGCAGGGAGGCGACCGCCTCGTCCTCGTCGCCGCGCCCCGCCACCAGCAGCCGCGCGTCCGGGCACTCGGCCAGGATCTTGGGCAGGGCGCGCATCAGGACGGGCAGGCCCTTGCGCGGCTCGTCGATGCGGCCGATGAAGCCGATCGTCCGGCCCTGCCACTGCGCCTTCGGTTCGGCCTCGGCGAAGAAGTCGACGTCGACGCCGTTCGGGATGACGACCGCGTCCCCACCGAGGTGCTCGACCAGGGTGCGCCGCGCGTACTCGCTCACCGCGATGCGGGCGCTGATCTTCTCCAGCGCCGGCTGCAGGATCGGGTACGCCGCGATCATCGCGCGGGACTTGGGGTTGGAGGTGTGGAACGTGGCGACGATCGGCCCCTGCGCGGCCCAGCACGCGAGCAGTCCGAGGGAGGGGGAGGTCGGCTCGTGGATGTGGATGACGTCGAAGGTGCCGTCGTGCAGCCAGCGCCGTACCCGGGCGGCGGAGAGGAACCCGAAGTTCAGGCGGGCGACCGAGCCGTTGTAGGGCACCGGCACGGCCCGGCCCGCGGACACGACGTACGGCGGCAGCGGCGTCTCGTCGTCGGCCGGCGCGAGGACCGACACCCCGTGACCGAGGCCGATGAGGTGCTCCGCCAGGTCCCGGATGTGGAACTGGACGCCGCCCGGCACGTCCCACGAGTACGGGCAGACAATGCCGATCTTCACGGGTTCTCCTGGCGCGGCTCGAGGTCGTCGAGCCACAGTCGTTGCAGCATGTGCCAGTCCTCGGGATGCTCGGCGATGCCGGTCGCGAAGGCGTCCGCGAGCGCCTGCGTCATGACGGACGTCTTCTCGGCCCGCGTCCCGGTCTCCGGTACGTCGACGGGCGGGTGGATGCGTACCCGCATCACCGGCGAGTCGTCGTACCAGAGGGTCACGGGCAGCAGCGCCGCCCCGGTCTGCTGCGCCAGCAGGGCCGGGCCGCCGGGCATCCGGGCCGTGTCGCCGAAGAACTTCACCTCGGTGCCCGAGGCGGACAGGTCGCGGTCGGCGACCAGGCAGACGAGGCCGCCGGCCCGGAGCCGCCGCGCCAGGGTGCCGAAGGCGCTGCCGCCCTGATGGGGCAGGACCTCCATCCCGAGGCTCTCGCGGTACGCGACGAACCGGTCGTACAGCGTCTCCGGCTTGAGGCGCTCGGCGACGGTGGTGAACGGGACGCCCAGCTCGGTGGTGACCCACGCGCCCGCCAGGTCCCAGTTGGCCAGGTGCGGCAGCGCGGCGACGACGCCCCGGCCGGCGCCCAGCGCGTCCGTCAGGTGGTGTACGTTCTCCACCTCTATTCCGGCCTTGATGCGCTCGGCGCTCCACGCGGGCAGCCGGAAGGACTCCATCCAGTAGCGCATGTACGAGCGCATGCCGGCCCTGGACAGCTCGGCGAGGCGCTCGGGACCCGCGTCGGGGACGACCCGGGCGAGGTTGGACTCCAGCCGCAGGACACTGGGGCCGCGGCGCTTCCACACGGTGTCCGCGATGGTGCGCCCCAGCGCCACGGACGCCGGTTCGGGCAGTTTCCTCACGGCGGCCCACCCGAGGCCGTACAGGCCGTCCGTCAGCCGATCCCGGGCTCCGCTCACGGTGTGGCCCCGGTCTCCGGCGCGGCGGCGTCCGCCTCGGCCGCCTCCCTGCGCACGGTCACGACGCGCTGTCCGAGCGTCACGAGGCTGCCGACGGCGACGATCCACAGCGCGAAGGGCAGCAGGACGTCGATGTGCGGCACCCCGAAGGCGTGCAGCCCGGCGAGGCCGGCGGCGACGAGCGTGATGACGAGCCGCTCGGCGCGCTCCACCAGGCCGTTCACGGCCACCGGCAGGCCGATCGACTCGCCGCGGGCCTTGGTGTAGGAGACGACCTGGCCGCTGGCGAGGCAGAAGATGGCGACCGCGCAGAGAACGTTGTCGTTCCCGCCTCCCGCGTACCAGAGCGCGATCCCGCCGAAGACCGCCGAGTCGGCGACCCGGTCGAGCGTCGAGTCGAGGAAGGCGCCCCAGCGGCTCGACACCCCGGCCTGCCGCGCCATGTTGCCGTCGACGAGGTCGGAGAAGACGAAGAGCGTGATGACGATCGTGCCCCAGAAGAACTCTCCCCGGGGGAAGAAGACCAGCGCACCCGCCATCACTCCGGCCGTGCCGATGAGCGTCACCGCGTCGGGGCTGACCCCGCGACGGAGCAGAAACGCGGCGAACGGTGTGAGGACACGCGTAAAGAATGCACGCGCGTACTTGTTCAGCATGGCCTTCCCGAGGGTCGGTGCGCCGTGCGGCCCCTATGGCCACCGGCTGGCCCATCGTAGCGACGACCGGCCCCGGGCAGTGCCGGGGCACCGCCGGGCCGTCACAGGGGCTCCTGGCGCCTGCCGGTCGCGTACTACGTATGGACGTGCCGTGGCCGGAGTGGAAAGCTCGAATGACCGCGGGCGTCACCGGTGTCGCCTCGTCACTGCGGCTCCCACATGTCCGCGCCCCCTCTCCTCACCGTGCACGAACTGGGAGGCAGGATCATGGGCGACAAGACGCACACCCACCCCGGAGCCGCCGGCAGGGCGACAGCGGCCGACCGGCCCTCGTCGATACGCAACGTCGTGCTGGTCGGCCACAGCGGATCGGGCAAGACCACCCTGACCGAGGCGCTCGCGCTGGCGACGGGAGCGGTCAACCGGGCGGGCCGGGTCGAGGACGGCGCGACCGTCTCCGACTACGACGAGATCGAGCACCGCCAGCAGCGCTCGGTACAGCTCTCGCTGGTCCCGGTCGAATGGGACGGCGTGAAGATCAACCTGATCGACACCCCCGGATACGCCGACTTCGTCGGGGAGCTGCGGGCCGGTCTGCGGGCGGCCGACGCCGCCCTCTTCGTCGTCTCCGCCGCGGACGGCGTGGACGGCTCGACCCGGATGCTGTGGGAGGAGTGCGCCGCGGTCGGCATGCCGCGCGCGATCGTCTTCACCCACCTCGAGGCGGCCAGGTCGGACTTCGACGAGATGACCCGGGTCTGCGCGCAGACGTTCGGCGGCGACGACCCCGACGCCGTACTGCCCCTGTACCTGCCGCTGTACGGGCCGCAGGGGGCGGACGGCCACGCCCCGGTCGAGGGGCTCGTCGGCCTGCTGTCGCAGCGGGTCTTCGACTACTCCTCGGGCAAGCGCGAGGAGATCGCGCCGGACGACGTGCAGCTGCCCAGGATCGAGACGGCCCGCGCCCGGCTGATCGAGGGGATCATCGCCGAGAGCGAGGACGAGACCCTCATGGACCGCTACCTCGGCGGTGAGGAGATCGACCACAAGACGCTCGTCGAGGACCTGGAGCGGGCCGTGGCGCGCGGCACCTTCCACCCGGTCCTCGCCGCCGCCCCGGCGGCCGAGGGCAACCGCGAGGGCCTCGGCACGGTAGAGCTGCTGGAGCTGATCACGGGCGGCTTCCCGACGCCGGCCGAACACGAGGCGCCCGCCGTCACCACCCCGGACGGCCGGCCGCGCCCGCCGCTCACCTGCGATCCCGAAGGGCCGCTGGCCGCAGAGGTGGTCAGGACGGCGTCCGACCCGTACGTCGGGCGGGTCAGCCTGGTACGGGTCTTCTCCGGCACGCTGCGGCCCGACGACACCGTGCACGTGTCGGGGCACGGGCTCACCGACCGGGGCCAGGACGGCCCGGACCTGCACGAGGCGGACGAGCGCGTGGGCGCCCTTTCGTCGCCCTTCGGCAAGCAGCAGCGCACCCTCAACCGCTGCATCGCGGGCGACATCGCCAGCGTCGGGAAGCTGATGCGCGCCGAGACCGGGGACACCCTGTCGGCGAAGGACGACCCGCTCCTGATGGAACCGTGGACCATGCCGGACCCGCTGCTTCCGCTGGCCGTCGAGGCCCACAGCAAGGCGGACGAGGACAAGCTGTCCCAGGGGCTCGCGCGGCTCGTCGCGGAGGACCCCACGATGCGCCTTGAGCAGAACAAGGACACCCACCAGCTGGTGCTGTGGTGCCTGGGCGAGGCCCACCGCGACGTGGCGCTCGAGCGGCTGCGCAGCCGGTACGGGGTACGGGTGGACGTCGTGCCGCACAAGGTGTCGCTGCGCGAGACGTTCGGGGCGAAGGCGTTCGGGCGCGGACGGCACGTGAAGCAGTCCGGCGGCCACGGTCAGTACGCGATCTGCGAGATCGAGGTGGAGCCGCTGCCGCCGGGGAGTGGCATCGAGTTCGTCGACAGGGTGGTGGGCGGCGCGGTGCCGCGCCAGTTCATCCCGTCGGTCGAGAAGGGCGTGCGGGCGCAGGCGGCGCGGGGCGTCGCCGCCGGCTACCCCCTCGTCGACGTACGGGTGACGCTGACCGACGGGAAGTCGCACTCGGTCGACTCCTCGGACGCGGCGTTCCAGACGGCGGGGGCGCTGGCGCTGCGCGAGGCGGCGGGGGAGGCGAGGATCCACCTGCTGGAGCCGTACGCCGAGGTGCTGGTCCTGGTGCCCGACCCGTACGTGGGGCCGGTGATGAGCGACCTGTCGGGGCGGCGGGGACGCGTGGTCGGGACCGAGCAGGCGGGGCAGGGGCGCACCCTCGTGCGGGCCGAGGTCCCGGAGATCGAGATGGAGCGGTACGCCCTGGACCTGAGGTCGGTGTCGCACGGCACCGGGCGGTTCGACCGCTCGTACGCCCGGCACGAGCCGATGCCGCCTCAACTGGCGGGCAAAATACGCGAACAGGCGGAAAGCGGTTCATAGTTTACAGGCCGCCCGTCCAATTGATCGCCGGCGGGCGGCATTTCACTGTCCCATGACGGGCAGGGTTCTCCCGGGCGGCGCCCGGCCTCGCCGGATACGCTGGACGCTCCGGGGCGCCCCCGTCCAGAAGGTGTGCGGGGCAGGGCAGTTGGGAAGAGGCCGCAGGAGCGGTTGCGTGCGGCGATGGGGGCAGCAGTGGCGGATGACGGGTTCGACTTCTCACCGGGGGCGCAGGTCCCGCTCCAGGGCGCCGCGGGCCAGACGGCCGCGACCCAGGCCCTGGCCTCGGCGGCGTACCGCGACAGCCCGGTGGCCGAGATCCTGAAGGCCAACAGCGAGTGGCACAAGTCCGAGGTGAAGAAGGGCAAGCTCTCCCTGCTCGAACCGAACCTGGGTGAGGCGTTCTCGCGCGCCGTCCAGGTCCGCATGCTCGGCGGGGCCCGCAAGGCGCTCATCCAGTCGTTCGGCACGGAGCCGCAGACGGTCGTCGAGCACTGCCTGGCGGCCACCCGCATCCGCAGGGAGCGGGACGCCAAGCTGACCGGGATCATGGCGCTCTTCGGCCTCCTCTTCCTGCCGGGGCTGCTCATCTGGCTCGCCGTCTTCCAGCTGCGCCGTACGATCGCGGGCGCCCAGGGCAAGCGCGCCGGGGCCTTCGGCACCGCCGCCCTGGTCGCGGTGGGCGGCCTGCTGCTGATCCTCTTCGTCAAGCTGCCCCTCGACGGGTTCCTGTCGATCTACCTGCGGGCCATGGTCGTCGCTCCCGTCATCGGCTGGCTGCTGGCCAAGCGGATCTGCGAGTCCACGGCCGTGGACATGCGCAACCGCTGGGAGAGCCTGCTGAGCGGCGGCGGCGTGGGCGCGAAGATCCCCGAGGCCGTACCCCGCGACCCCAACGAGTCCGCCGCCGAACAGCTGCGCCAGTCGCTCGCCAAGCTCACCGCGGAGCAGTACAGCAACTCGGTCTTCTACGCCGGCCCCAAAGGAATACTCGGCATGGGCACCCGCTGGGGCAGCTGGCAGCTCGCCGAGGAGCTCGTCCCCCGGGACGCCGGCAAGGAGATCCACGGGTTCCGCAGCTGGGACGTCATCCGCGCCATCCACGACCAGCTGCGGATGCTGGAGCGCGGCCCGCTGCACACCGGCGGCTTCCCCAAGCCCTCCGTACGGCACTGGATCGTCGCCCCGATCGGTGAGAACGCGGCCGAGGTCGCCAGGCCCGACGGACAGGACGTCGACGCGTTCCAGATCAAGGGCCACGAGATACAGCGGATCTGCAACGAGCAGCAGTTCGGCGCCGGGAACCGCCACTACCTGGGCGTGCAGTTCACCCTGTGGGACGGCCAGCTGGTGATCACCATGCTGATCACGGTCACCGTGCTGCACGAGACCCTGCGGATCGAGGTCACAGGCCACGCCCTGGGGCCGGTCCACTCGCTGTTCACCACCAAGCCCGCGGCCAAGACGGTGACGGTGAGCAAGCCGGTCAGGTTCTGGGAGACGGTCGACAAGACGCTGCCGCTCGTCGACGCCAACGAGGTGGTCCGGCTGGCGGTCCGGGCCCCGTTCACCTGGTTCCCGCCGGTCCTGGACTTCTTCGGCGGCAAGATCGTGCTGCCCGAGCCGTTCGGTCTGCGGCACGCCTGGGCGGACAAGCCCTGGCGGCACCGCTTCATGGCCGACGACGCGATGCGCGCGGCGACCCCCGTCCTGCGCGTGGTGCACGCCGCGGCGATCCGCGTACTCGACGACCACGGCGTGGACACCGAGCGCTTCACCAACCGCTCGCTGGTCCTCAGCGGCCTCGTGCAGGACGCGGCGCCGAGGAAGGCCGACGTGTACGACGCGTGACGCTCCCGGGGGCCGGCCCCGGCAGCGTCCCCGGTCAGTGCGCCGACGCCGCCGGCCAGGCGTCGGCCAGCATCGTGCGGGTGTCCCCCAGGAGCTGCGGCAGCACCTTGGTGTGCCCGACCACCGGCATGAAGTTCGTGTCCCCACCCCAGCGCGGCACCACGTGCTGGTGCAGATGGGCCGCGATGCCGGCCCCGGCGACCGCGCCCTGGTTCATCCCGATGTTGAAGCCCTGCGCCCCGGACGCCGTGCGCAGCGCCGTCATCGCGTGCTTGGTGAACGCGCCCAGTTCGGCGGTCTCGGCGTCGTCCAGTCCGGTGTAGTCGGCGACGTGGCGGTACGGGACGACCATCAGGTGGCCCCCGTTGTACGGGTAGAGGTTCAGCACCGCGTACACGTGCTCACCGCGCGCGATGACGAGGCCGTCCTCGTCGGACTTCGCCGGGATCGAGCAGAACGGGCAGCCGTCCTCGGCCCCCGGACCGGTCGGCTTGTTCTCCCCCTGGATGTACGCCATCCGGTGGGGCGTCCACAGGCGCTGGAACGCGTCCGGCGTCCCGACTCCGATCTGCTGCTCCGGCTCAATCGTCATGCTGTGCAGCATATGACCTGCTACCCGCCGAACGAGTAGCCGGGGCGAGTCCGGCTGCTTCCCGGACGCCGGCCGGTGCCGGGCCGGGCGCGTGCGCGACGGGAGCGGCCCCCGGCGAGCCGATGCTCTCCGGGGGCCGCTCCCCACCTGGGCGGACGGGCGTCAGACCTGTACGCGGCGCTCCACCACGTCGGCGAGCTTCGCCAGCGCCTCGTCGCGCGGGATCCCGTTCTCCTGGGAGCCGTCGCGGTAGCGGAAGGAGACCGTTCCGGCGTTCATGTCCTCGTCACCGACGATGATCATGAACGGGACCTTCTGCTTCTGCTGGTTGCGGATCTTCTTCTGCATCCGGTCGGAGGAGGCGTCCACCTCGACCCGCAGCCCCTTCTTCTTCGCGTCCGCCGCGAACTCCTGGAGGTACGGGATGTGGGCGTCGCCGATCGGGATGCCGACGGCCTGGACGGGAGCCAGCCACGCCGGGAACGCGCCCGCGTAGTGCTCCAGCAGGACGGCGAAGAACCGCTCGATCGAACCGAACAGCGCGCGGTGGATCATGACCGGGCGCTGCTTGGACCCGTCCGGACCGGTGTACTCCAGGTTGAAGCGCTCGGGCAGGTTGAAGTCGAGCTGGACGGTCGACATCTGCCAGGTGCGGCCGATGGCGTCCTTGCACTGGACGGAGATCTTCGGGCCGTAGAACGCGGCGCCGCCCGGGTCCGGGACCAGGGGCAGGCCCTGCTTCTCGGCGACCTGGCGCAGCGTCTCGGTGGCCTCTTCCCAGATCTCGTCCGAGCCGACGAACTTCTCCGGGTCCTTGGTGGACAGCTCCAGGTAGAAGTCGGTCAGGCCGTAGTCGCGCAGCAGGCCGAGGACGAAGGTGAGCGTACGGTCGAGCTCCTCCGCCATCTGCTCCTTGGTGCAGTAGATGTGCGCGTCGTCCTGCGTGAAGCCGCGGGCGCGGGTCAGGCCGTGCACCACACCGGACTTCTCGTACCGGTACACGGTCCCGAACTCGAAGAGGCGCAGCGGCAGTTCACGGTAGGACCGGCCCCGCGCGTCGAAGATCAGGTTGTGCATCGGGCAGTTCATGGGCTTGAGGTAGTAGTCCGTGCCCTCGTCGAGCTGCATGGGCGGGTACATGCCGTCGGCGTACCAGTCCAGGTGCCCCGAGGTCTCGAACAGCTTCCCCTTGGTGGCGTGCGGGGTGTAGACGAACTCGTACCCCTCCTCCTCGTGCCGGCGGCGCGAGTAGTCCTCCATGACCCGGCGGACGATGCCGCCCTTGGGGTGGAAGACCGCGAGGCCCGAGCCGATCTGCTCGGGAATGGAGAAGAGGTCCAGCTCGCTGCCGAGCTTGCGGTGGTCGCGCTTCTCGGCCTCGGCCAGGAACTCCAGGTGCGCCTTCAGCTCGTCCTTCGACGGCCACGCGGTGCCGTAGATGCGCTGGAGCATCGGGTTCTTCTCGCTGCCGCGCCAGTAGGCGGCGGCGTTGCGCATCAGCTTGAAGGCGGGGATGTTCCGGGTGGTCGGCAGGTGCGGACCGCGGCACAGGTCCTTCCAGCACAGGTCGCCGGTCTTGGCGTCGAGGTTGTCGTAGATGGTCAGCTCGCCGCCGCCCACCTCGACGTTCGCCCCGTCGTCCGTCGAGGCGGAGCCCTTGATGCCGATGAGCTCCAGCTTGTACGGCTCGTCCGCCAGCTCCTCGCGCGCGGCCTCGTCCGTGACGACGCGGCGCGAGAAACGCTGTCCCCGCTTCTGGATCTCCTGCATCTTCTTCTCGACGGCCTTGAGATCCTCGGGGGTGAACGGCTTCTCGACGTCGAAGTCGTAGTAGAAGCCGTCCTTGACCGGCGGTCCGATGCCGAGCTTCGCCTCGGGGAAGAGCTCCTGCACGGCCTGCGCCATGACGTGCGCGGTCGAGTGGCGCAGGATGTTCAGGCCGTCCTCGGAGGAGATGTCGACCGGCTCGATCTCCTCGCCGTCGGCGACGACGTACGCCAGGTCCTTCAGCTCGCCGGCCACGCGCGCGGCGACGACGGTGCGCTCGCCGGGGAACAGTTCGGCCGCCGTAGTGCCCGTCGTCACCACGCGCTCTTCCCGCTCGGAATCGCGTTGGACGAACACACGGACGTCTGACACCGGTCTCTCCTGACTGAGGGGGCCGCGCGAAGGTGTTGCGCGCGTAATGCCTTACTGTACCGAGCCCCCCGCCCCCACCGCGAAACGGTCAGTCCCCGCCGCACGCCTCCTCGAAAAAGTCCAGGTTCTCCTGGAGCGACTTCATCAGCCGGTCCCGCTCCGCGTCGTCCACCTGCACGGGGACCACGCTCCGCGCGTCCGTCAGCCGCCGGAAGCCGCCCCGGCTCTGCAGCCGGCCGTGGACCCTGATGGGCAGCCCGACCAGGTGCGCGTGGCCGGCTATCCGGTACGCCTCCTCGTCGAGCACCATCCGTACGTGCGGCACCTCCGCGCCGGCCAGGACGCGCAGCCGCACCGTGCCGGACCCGCGCGGGCCCGAGCGGCGCATCCGTACGACCGTGCCGGTGATCCGTACGGTGACGGACGGCTCGTCGAACGTGTACCGGGCAGCCGCGGCGCGCAGCGCCGGCAGGTCGCCCGGCGAGAACTCCACCTCCTCCGGACGCGCCGCGCACCCCTGCGGCACCCCGGCGGCCGGCGCCCACTCCAGCCCTATCCGCGCGCCCTCCGAGCCGTGCACCAGCGCGATCACCGCGTCCGTCAGCTCGCGGCTCACCCCCGCCTCCACGGCGGAGTCGAAAGCTCCCATGCCGCCCGTCGCCCGCTGAAAGTCGACGGCCTCGCGGGCGGCGTGCAGCGCGTGGTGCAGCCGTACGACGGTGGCGCGCCCCGTCTCCACCGGCACGAACGCGGTCAGCGCGCGGCCGCCGGGCGCCGGTCCCACCAGGACGCCCTCCAGGGACGCCCGGGCCTGCCGCCGGTGCCGCGCGCCGTAGTAGCCGGCCCGCCCCCGGGCGGCGAGCGCCGCCGCGAGCAGCATCTCGCGCGCCGCCGAACGCAGTTGCTCCTGCGCGGTCCACGGAGCGGCGCCCGAGGGGCTCTCCGGTACGTCGCGCCACCACCTGATCTCGTCGCTCGGCACGGCGAGCGAGACCAGCACCTCCCGGGCGGACGGCGCGGCGCACCGGGCGAGTGCCGTCAGCGCCTCGCCGAGCAGGTCGTCGCTGTCCGGGAAGGCCCTGCTCTCCGGTACGAGCAGGCTGACCGCGCCGCCGGTGGGCGCGGGCGGGGTCCAGCGCGCGTAGCGCCCCGCCGCTCCCCCGCGCCGCCGCCACCCGTGCCGGGCGAGGAGCACGGCGAGCACGGCGGGGTCGACCTGCGCCGGGTCGGGCACCTCGGAGGCGTCCCAGACGCCGGGACCCGTGGCGAATCCGCCGTCGGGCTCCGTGCTCGGGTGCGGTCGTACGGGCTCGTCGTTCGGCCGGTGCTGCATCAGGGTCTCCCTCCCGCCCCGACCCGGGTCATGATCTCGCAGAGCGCCCGGTCGTCGAATATCCGCGAGGTCGGGATCCGCACGGTGGTCCTGCGCCTGCCCGTCACCGGGTGTCCCGCCAGGTTGGTCCAGTAGCAGCAGTGCCGCAGGTCGAGCCGGTCGTGACCGGCGCGCAGCCAGTCCTCCCGCGTCCTCGGCACGAGCATCACGACGAGGATCTTGTGCACC
The DNA here is from genome assembly GCF_053610585.1 of Streptomyces sp. NPDC054887. Taxonomy (NCBI): domain Bacteria; kingdom Bacillati; phylum Actinomycetota; class Actinomycetes; order Kitasatosporales; family Streptomycetaceae; genus Streptomyces; species Streptomyces sp. NPDC054887. The sequence goes on from NZ_JBSGYQ010000019.1 coordinate 14,459, forward strand.
GACACGGGGCTGCGGGCGAGCTTCTCCAGGTGCGCGTTGTCCAGCGTGAAGGAGAAGGCGCCCCCGGCCGGGTGCGGTGGGATCTGGTAGGTGCACTTGAGCTGCACCTTGATGGTGACTTCGTCGTCGACCGTGTGCTCGGGAGCGCTGTGGCTCACGTGCCAGTCGATTCCGTTGTCCGGGAACGGCTGTGAGAGAGAGCAGCCCGCGGCAGCCGCGACCGCGTGCAGGTAGCCCACCTGAAGAGTCTCCATGCAGGCGGTGGTGGCGAGTCCGCCGCGCAGCGGTGCGATCCGCTCGGGCAGCAGCCCGCCCGGTTCGGGCTGCGTGAGCGCCATGGCTGACGGTGCCTTCCGGGCTGTGCCGATCTGTTCCCCTCGACGGTCCGTCAACCTCCCGTGCCGTCACCTGTGTTGTCTCCGTTCCCGCTGCCTCGCAAACGGCGTACCGGGCAAACGTCCCGGGTATCACCGGTTCGGGCAGGGGACGCACGCCATCTGCCACGGGAGCAAGAGGAGTTCGACATGACGTGCTGGTACGAAGGGCCCCTCGCCGCGTTCGACACGGAGACGACGGGGGTGGACGTCGAGGAGGACCGCATCGTGTCCGCCGCGCTGGTCGTGCAGGACGCGCCGGGCGGGCGGGTGCGGGTGACGCGCTGGCTGGTGAATCCGGGCATCCCGGTGCCCGCCGAGGCTTCCGCGATACACGGTTTGACGGACGGTCACCTCCAGCGCAACGGCCGCTGGCCCGCGCCCGTCATGGAGGAGATAGCCAGGTGCCTCGCCGAGCAGAGCATCGCCCGCCGGCCGCTGGTGGTCATGAACGCGCCGTTCGACCTGACGCTGCTCGACCGTGAGCTGCGGCGCCACCGCGCGTCGTCGCTGACGCGCTATCTGGACAGCCGCCCGCTGTGCGTGCTGGATCCGCGCGTCCTGGACAAGCATCTGGACCGCTACCGCAAGGGCCGGCGTACGCTCACCGACCTGTGCGCGCAGTACGAGGTGGAGCTGGACGGCGCGCACGACGCGGCCGCCGACGCGACGGCCTCGCTGGAGCTCGTCCGCGCGCTCGGCCGCCGTTTCGCCGCCCGTCTGGAGCGGCTCTCCCCCGCGGAGCTGCACTCCCTCCAGGCGGTGTGGCACGCGGCCCAGGCGCGCGGCCTTCAGGCGTGGTTCGCGCGCAACGGCTCCGAGGAAACGGTCAGTACGGCCTGGCCCCTGCGCCCCGAGATCCCCGCGGCAGCCGCCTGAGCCCCCGGCGCACGGGAGGTCCGGGCACGAAAAAGCCGGTCCGTCGGTGACGGACCGGCCTTCCCCGGGTGGGCGATACTGGTTTCGAACCAGTGACCTCTTCGGTGTGAACGAAGCGCTCTCCCACTGAGCTAATCGCCCGGGAACGGACTGAACCATACAACCCCCGGCGGCTCCGGTTCAAACCGCGAGTGCGGCCGCCAGCGCGCGCCGCCCGCCGCGCATCATCAGCGCGTGGTTGGCGACCAGGAAGGGACGCCCGGGAACGGCGAGGCGGCGCACCAGCTTCTTGCGGACGTCCACTTCCTGGTCGTAGACGGCGCGGGTGCCTGCTGCCCCGTGCGGCCGCACGGTCCACCGCGCCCAGCCGTCCATGTCTCCGGTCAGGGTCACCTCCAGGACGCCGTCGCGCGGCGCCCGCCGCTTCTCGCGCACGGTGACGACCAGTTCGTACGGCAGGACGGAACGGATCCGGACGATGCCGGTGCTGTCGTCGAGGCGGGTCACCCCCCGCACCTGCGGCCACCAGCGCGGGTACGCGTCGACCTGTTCGAGGGCCGTGTAGACCTCGCCGGGAGCGGCGGGCAGGTCCCACACGCTGTGGAAGCGGTAGTGACTCCAGTCCATGCGTGGAGTCTGCCCGCCCGGCGTACTCACTCACCGATCTGAGTACCCGAACCCATGTCGCGGAGTGTGCCGCCCGCCACACTCCTGACCATGGAGAACGCGCCACCGCCCGCCGAGGAACTGGTGATCCTCGACCGCGAACTGGGCCTGCTCGACGCCCGTCGCGCCCAACTGCTGGCCCGCAGGGCCTGGCTGATCGGCGTCCTGCAGCAGGCCGCCGCCCAGCAGCGCCCCCAGCACCCGCCGCACCCCTTCCCGCCGGCCGCCCCGCGGGACGCCTCGCCGCGCGGCGCGCAGAACGTGCTGCTCACGCTCGGCGGCATCCTGCTGACGATCGCCGCCATCGCCTTCACCCTGGTCAGCTGGGGGTACCTGGGCATCGGCGGCCGCTCCGCCGTGCTGGCCGCCGTCACCGCGCTGGCACTGGCCGCGCCGGCGCTGCTGCTGCGCCGCGGGCTCGTGTCGACCGCCGAGTCGGTGGGCGCGCTCGGCCTCGCCCTCACGGTGCTCGACGCGTACGCCCTGCACCGCGTGGCGCTGCCGGGCACGGACGGTCTCGCGTACGCGGCGGGCTGCTCGGCGGCGCTCGCGGCGCTCTGGACGGCGTACGGCCTGGCCCTGGGCCGCCTGCGCCTGCCGCTGCCCGCGGCGCTGATCACCGCTCAGTTCCCCTTCGTGCTCTGGGCGACGGCGGTGGACGCGGGCGCCCTCGGCCTCACCTGGGCGCTGCTGGCGACGGCCGCGCTCGACGTCGTCGTGGCGCTGTGGGGCCCGGGGCGCGCGGTCCGGCCGACGGCGGCCGTCGCGGCCTGGCTCACGGGTACAGCGGCGCTGCTCGGCGCCGGTGCGATGTCCCTGACGGCGGCGGATCCGGCCGCCGCGCTGCGGCCGGGCGCGACACTGCTCGCGGTCGCCGCCCTGGCGGTGTTCGCCGCCTGGCGCACCGCGCCCGTGGCCCACGTGCGGGCGTCCGGCGGCGGAGCCACGGCGTCGCACGCCGGCGAGCCCGCGCCGCAGGGCCCGGCCGCCCCGCCGCGGCCGACCGCGCCGGAGCGCCCTGAGCCGGTCGCCACGCACGCCCTGATGTCCTCGGCCGTGGCCGGCCTCGCCGTGACGGCCGCCTTCGCCGGGGTTCTGCGGCCGGCCCTGCCGGACGCCTGGGCCGTGCCCGCGTACGTGCTGTGCGCGGTGGCGCTGCTGGCCGTCGTACGCCTGAGTCTGCCGCGCCCCATGGCCCTGGGGGCAGCCGGTGCGTCCGGGGCCGTGCTGGCCCTGGGGCTCCTGTGGGCGCTGCCGCCGGCCGCCGTCACGCTGCTGGGCCCGGCCGCCCGGGCCGGGCACGCGTGGTCCGGGGCGCCGGCCGGCGTCCGCGAGGCGCTGTCCCCGACGTACCCCTGGGCCGGGTCGGCCACCGCCCCGCTGGTCCTGCTGACCGTGGCCGCCGTCGCGGCGGCGGCCCACCGCGCGACCGCGCCGGGGCCCGCCTGGCGCACCCCGGCGGTCTGCGCCGCCGTGGCCCTGGCCTGGTCGGCGGCGTACACCGCCCCGGCCGCCCTGGACCTCGGCCACCCGGCGGCGCTGGTGGTCCACGCCCTGCTGACCGCCGCCCTCCTCGTACCGGCGGTGCGTCCGGCCCTGACCGGCGCGGCGGGACCCCGCGCGCCCCTGCCGCTGACCGCGCTCGCCTGCGCGCTCGCGTCGGCCTCCACCCTCTCGCTGCTGTCGCTCGCGGAACGGGGCTCGACGTTCGCCGTGCTCGGCCTCATGGCGGCGCTCTTCGGCGCCTCGGCCGTTCTCGCCCGGGGCCCGGTCGTACCGGCGGTGTCGGCCGCGGCGGCCGTCGTGTACGCCACCGGGCTGGCCGGCGCCTGCGCCGCCTCGCTTGCGCTCCCGCCGCACCGGGCCGCGCTGCTGGTCCTCACCGTGCCGGCGGTGGCCGCCGTACTCGCCGCCCGCATCCGCGGGCACGTCACCGGACTTCCCCTCGAAGTGTCGGGCGCCGCCGCCGGCCTGCTCGCGATCGGCCTCGCGGTCGGTGACGCTCCCACGCTGGCGCTGGTCCTGGCCCTGTGCGGGCTGATCGCCGCCGGCACCGCCGTACGGGCCGACCGCCGGCCCGTCGGGTACGCGGCGGCCGTCCTCCTCGTGCTGGCCACGTGGGTCCGCCTCGGCGCCTCGGACGTGGTGACGCCCGAGGCGTACACGCTGCCGGTCACCGTGCCGGCCCTGGTGATCGGCGTGCTGCGGCGGCGGCGCGACACCCGGGCGTCCTCCTGGACGGCGTACGGGCCCGGTCTCGCCGCGACCTTCCTGCCGAGCGTGATCGCGGTCTGGGGCGACCCGCACTGGCTGCGGCCGCTGCTGCTCGGGGCGGCGGCGCTGGCCGTGACGCTGACGGGCGCGCGGCACCGGCTCCAGGCGCTGCTGGTGCTCGGCTCCGCCGCCCTCGCCCTGGTCGCCCTGCACGAGCTGGCGCCGTACGTCGTCCAGGTCGTCGGCGTACTCCCCCGCTGGCTGCCGCCCGCCCTCGCCGGTCTGCTGCTGCTGGGCGTCGGGGCGACGTACGAGCAGCGGCTGCGCGACGCGCGCCGGCTGCGGGACGCCCTGGGCCGGATGCGCTGAGGGCAGGGCCGTCCCCGGCCGCGGAGCTCGCGGAGGCGGCCGGGAACGCCGAAGGCCCGGAAGACTCTCGTCTTCCGGGCCTTCGGTCCGGGTGGGCGATACTGGGTTCGAACCAGTGACCTCTTCGGTGTGAACGAAGCGCTCTCCCACTGAGCTAATCGCCCCGGCGCTCCGCAAACATTACCCCATGTCAGCGGGTCCCCCGAACCGTTTTCCGGTCACTCGTCGATGTTCCACGGCATCGCCGCGCCGAACTTCCACACGTAGATCGCAACCAGCACGGCGACGATCACCAGGCCGATCGTCGTCAGGATCATGTTGCGCCGCCGGACCCTCGGGTCGAGCGCCTTCTGCGCCGCCTCGGTGACCTTCCGCTTCGTCCAGCGCAGCACCAGCTGGGCCCAGACGAACTCGGTGGCCCAGATCGCCATGCCGCCGAAGATCACCAGCCACCCCGGTCCGGGCAGCGGCAGCATGACCACGCCCGCCGCCACGACCGCCAGGCCGATGACGAAGACCCCGACCTGCCAGCTCAGGTGCAGCGTGCGATAGCGCTTGACGACCTGCGGCGCGCGCGAGCCCAGCTCCCGCTCGCCCCCCGTCGCGCCCCCCGTGGCGGGCTCTGCGACCGCCGGGTCGGCGGCTTCCTCCCGCTCGTTACTCTCCGCATTCATGCGTCCAACCTACCGGAACTGATCGCGCGGCCGGAAAGGTCGTACTGCATCAAGTGTCACTCCGCCGTACGAGGTACCTGAAGAGCCGCAAAAAGGTCAGAGGGGTTTACAACGACACCGTAGGTGGCATGTCGATTTCGCCGACGTGCGAATCCCCGAGCGCACACTGAGCGAAAGGCCCTGGCGCTTATGAACACCACGGTCAGCTGCGAGCTGCACCTGCGCCTCGTAGTGTCGAGCGAGTCATCACTGCCTGTACCCGCGGGCCTGCGGTATGACACGGCCGATCCCTACGCCGTGCATGCCACCTTCCACACCGGAGCCGAGGAAACCGTCGAGTGGGTGTTCGCCCGCGATCTCCTCGCCGAGGGCCTGCACCGGCCCACCGGAACCGGAGACGTCAGAGTCTGGCCGTCCCGCAGTCACGGCCAGGGCGTCGTCTGCATCGCCCTGAGCTCCCCCGAAGGAGAGGCCCTGCTCGAAGCCCCGGCGCGGGCCCTGGAATCGTTCCTGAAGCGGACGGACGCCGCGGTCCCACCGGGCACCGAGCACCGCCACTTCGATCTCGACACGGAACTCTCACACATCCTGGCGGAGAACTGAGCCAGGCCGAGAGCCACCCAGCGCCGTCCGACTCGGGGCGACGGCGAGGGGCGGACAACTGCATACGGCACACGCCGGCGCCGTCTCCGCGGATTCCACCGCGGGGACGGCGCCGGTGCGCTCCCGGCGCGAGCCGCTAAAGTCGACCGGCATCTGCGGGCGCCCGCCCGCAGCAGGCCAGGGAGCGAATCGTGCTGATCCCCCACGACACCCGGCGCGCGCTCGACGTCGTCGTCGAACTGGTGAACACCGCGCCGGAGAGCGACCAGAGCGAGCGCGGCGACGACCGGCTCGCCGACATCGAGGCGCTGTACGGCTTCGTACGGCTCCACCAGTTCAGCGACGTGGGAACGCTCACGGAGGCGGACCTGGGGGCCGTACGGGATGTGCGAGGCCGCTTCGCGGAGGTGTTCGCGGCGCAGGACCCCCGCACCTGCGCCGAACTCATCAACCAGCTCGTGGCGGCGGCCGGCACCACGCCCCGGCTCACCGACCACGACGGCTTCGACTGGCACGTGCACTACTTCGCCCCGGGCGCCTCGGTCGCCGACCACCTCGCGGCGGACTGCGGGATGGCGCTGGCCTTCCTCGTGGTCTCGGGCGAGCAGGAGCGGCTGCGCCGCTGCGAGGCGCCGGACTGCCGGCGGGCCTTCGTCGACCTGTCGCGCAACCGGTCCCGCCGCTACTGCGACAGCCGCACCTGCGGGAACCGGCTGCACGTGGCGGCGTACCGGGCCCGGCGCAGGGAAGCGGCGGGCTGACGCGCCGGACGCGGGTGCGCACCGGGACACCCCGGCCGGCCCCGTCTCACAGCAGGAAGAGGTCGTGCATCGCGGCCATCAGGAGCAGGAAGCCGATCACCCCGAGGAAGATCATCAGGGGTGGCTGGGAGAGCGCGAAGAGGCAGCCGCGCGGTTCTTCGGTGGGTGCGGGGGCTTCGCCCCGGGATGTGTCGAGCATCTCGGGCCGATGATGACGCAGGCCGGCCACCCCCGACGACCAACACGCCCACCCTGACCAGCAGTTCGCCGGTTCTTGGCCATACGCGATCCGCTGGTGATCACTTCGGTGTCCGAGTTGCAGCTTTGCCTTCACACGCCGCGGAACCACAAGCCGCGGAACCGCCCGTACGCGCCGCGCCCCCACGAAGCCGCGGTCCGAAACGCGCCGCCGCCGGCCGGATGCCGCGCCGCCGTCAGATGCCGTGCTTCTTCAGAATGGCCTCGATGTCGCTGAAGTCGTCGCCCCGGCCCTTCGCCGCCGCGGGCGGAGGCTGCTGCTGCCGTGCGGCCGACGGGGTCCCCGCGCCGAGCGACGGCGCCGCGGCCTGCGGGGCGACCGCCTCACGCCGCGCCGCACGCGCGGCCCTGCGTTCCTTGCGGGTGCCGCCGGCGCGGCGCTCGGCCGCCCTGGCCGCCGTGAAGAGCAGCCAGGACAGGGCCAGCACGCCGAACCCGAGCCAGACCTGCGGTTTGAAGGCGATGCCCGAAAGCCACTCGACAACGCCGGTCATCACCAGGCCCACCGGCACGAGCGCGTACGCGGCGATGCGCGTCGCGGCGAGGAAGCGCTTGCGGTACGCGGTGATCGCGGCGATGCCCAGACCGGCCGCGGACACAGCGGAACAGACGGTCTCTGCCAGCATCCGGTCCTCCAACCCCAGGGTGTGCGTTCCCCTCCATCCTGCACCTGCGGGCGCCGCCCGGGCCACGCCCGCGCTCGACGTCAGGGAGATCTCGGGGGCGCGCTCCTCCCCAGGTCCCGGTTGGGGGCGCGACCGCCGGACTGGAAGACTGGCCCCATGAGCGACTCCTCTCCCGCCCGCCCCGTCGTCCTCGACGTCTGGTGCGAGCTCCAGTGCCCCGACTGCCACGCCGCCCTGGACGACGTGCGCGCCCTGCGCGAGCGCTACGGCGACCGTCTCGACGTACGCCTGCGCCACTTCCCCCTCGAGAAGCACAAGCACGCCTACGCCGCCGCGCAGGCCGCCGAGGAGGCCGTCGACCAGGGCAAGGGCTGGCCGTACGTGGAGGCGGTGCTCGCGCGCAACGAGGAACTGGCGGCCAAGGGGGAGCCCCTGCTGCTGGAGGTGGCCGCCGGACTCGGCCTGGACGCCGAGGAGTTCGACACCGCCCTGATCGACGGCAGGCACCTGCTGATCGTCGACGCCGACGAGGCCGAGGGCAGGGCCATCGGCGTCACCGGGACGCCGACGTACGTGATCGACGGCGAGCGGCTGAACGGCGGCAAAAGCCAGGCAGGGCTGCGCGAGCGCGTCGAGGAGATCGTCGACCGCCTGCTCGCCTGAACCGGCGGCCGGCGGCCGGCTCCCGAGCCGGCCCCGGACCGGCGGTCGGCGCCGGCCTCAGAGCAGGGGCTTGTGCAGGTGGTACGTCACCGGCTCGTAGCCCAGCGACTCGTACAGCCGCAGCGCCGGGGTGTTGTCCGCGTAGACGTTGAGTCCCATGCGGTCGAGCCCGGCCGCCAGCGCCTGGCGCTCGGCGAGCAGCAGCAGCGCGCGCCCGAGCCCCTGGCCCCGGTGCGCGTCGGCCACCTCGACGTCGAAGACGTACGCCCCGGCCTGCCCGGGGTGCGGGTGCCGCAGCGCCAGCCAGAGCGTCCCCACCACCGCGCCGCCGCGTTCCAGGGCGCCCAGGTAGGCGTCCGGGGTGGCGGCCCCCTCGGCGAGCGCGGCCGCGTGGTCGGCCTCGGACTTGGCCCGCGCCGCCTCCTCGGACCAGCCGCGGGAGGTCAGCGTCCGGACGTACCCCACCTTGGTGTGGGCGAGCCAGGTGTCGAACTCCCCCTCCGTCATCGGCCGCCCCACGACGCCCTCGGGCAGCGCGGGCGGCCGGGCGGGCAGGGCCTTGGTCATGATGCGGCGGCGCTCGGTGTAGCCGAGGGCGGCGGCCAGCCGGAGCGCCGCCGCCGCGCCGGCCGGGACGGCGATCTCCACCTGGCGGCAGCCCCAGCCGCGCAGCACCTCCTCGGCGGCGAGCGCGGCGACCGTGGCCCTGCCCCGGCGCCGGTCGGCCTCGTCGACGGCGAGTGCGGCGATCCGGCCGACGCCGCCCGCGCCACCGGCGGGAGGGTCGGCGGACAGCTCGACGACACCGACCGGGCGGCTGTTCACGCACACGTCGTACGTACGTGACCTCGCGCCGTCGGCGCCCTGCTGAAGCGGCGCTGTCGGCCGCAGAGTCGTGGTCATCAGGGGAGTTCTACCCGCCGGAGGGCCCCCCGTCATCCCCGTGGGCCCGGCGGCTGCCCGGCGGGCCTACGGGTCGAGGTCCGAAGCGGCCCGCTCGTCGAAGACGCGCATCGCCTTGGCCGTCACCGGGCCCGGCGCACCCGGCAGTTGGCGGCCGTCGACCCGGTGAACCGCCTGCACGTCGCGCAGCGTGGAGGTCAGGAAGACCTCGTCGGCCCGCTCCAGCGCGTCGAGCGGAAGGTCGGCCTCCTCGGCGCCCGTCCACTCCACGGCCAGGGCGCGGGTGATGCCGGCCAGGCACCCGGAGGAGACCGGCGGGGTGAGCAGCCGGCCGCCGAGCACGACGAAGACGTTGGAGCCGGTCCCCTCGCAGAGCTGTCCGACGGTGTTGGCGAACAGCGCCTCGGACGCGCCCTGTTCCCGGGCGCGGGCCAGTGCGACGACGTTCTCGGCGTACGACGTGGTCTTGAGGCCGGTGAGCGCGCCGCGTTCGTTGCGCGTCCAGGGGACGGTGATCACGGCGGTGCTGTCGGGGCGGCGGGCGGCCTCCCCGAGGGCGACGACCAGGGTGGGACCGGTGTCCCCCCGCTCCGAGCCGAGCGGTGACAGGCCGCCGGTGTACGTGATCCGCAGCCGGCCGAGCGCCATGGAGTTGGCCTCCACCACGGCGGCGCAGGCGCGGCGCACCTCGTCGAGGTCGGGCTCGGGCAGCCCGAGTCCGCGCGCCGAGCGGGCGAGCCGGTCCAGGTGCCGGGTGAGGGCGAAGGTCCGCCCGGCGGTCGCCTTCACGGTTTCGAAGATGCCGTCGCCCACGGTCAGCCCGTGATCGAATACGGACACCCTGGCGGTCGCCGCATCGCGCAGCCCGCCGTCGACCCAGAGTTTCATGACGCGGTCCTTCCCGTCTCCCGGTACGTTCCCGACGCTACCGCGAGCAGCCGGGAGGCTTTGAGTTCGGTCTCCGCCCACTCGCGTTCGGGGTCCGAGCCCCAGGTGATGCCCGCGCCCGTGCCGAAACGCAGGACGGGGCCGCCGGGGAGGGTGCGGTCGATCCAGAAGGTGCGTATGCCGACGGCCAGCTCGCCGGTCCCCCGGTCGGCGTCCACCCAGCCGACGCCTCCGCAGTACGGGCCGCGCGGCGCCGTCTCCAGCGCCTCGATGATCGTGAGCGCGCTCGACTTGGGGGCGCCGGTGACCGAGCCGGGCGGGAACGTCGCGGCGAGCAGTCCGGCCCAGCCGGCCCGGGGCGCGAGTTCGGCGCGGACGGTGGAGACGAGGTGGACGAGGCCGGGGTGCGGTTCGACCACGCACAGTTCCGGCACGGTCACGGAACCCGGCACGGCCACCCGTCCCAGGTCGTTGCGGACCAGGTCCACGATCATCACGTTCTCGGCGTGGTCCTTCTCCAGCAGATCACCGGCCGTCCGGCCGGTGCCCTTGATGGGCCCGGACTCCACGGTCCGCCCGTCGCGCCGCAGGTAGAGCTCGGGGGACGCGGTGGCTATCTCGACGCCGTGCGCGGGCAGCCGGATCGTTCCCGCGTACGGCGCCGGGTTGCCGCGCGCGAGCAGTGCGGTGAGCGCGTCCACGTCGGCACGCGCGCCGGCGCGGTCGGGCAGCGGCGCCGTCAGGACGCGGCACAGGTTGGCCTGGTAGACCTCGCCGGCGGCTATGTGCTCACGGATGCGGCGCACGCCCGCCGTGTACGCGGCGCGGTCCATCGACGACGCCCAGTCACCGGCCGCGGGCCCGTGCCAGGCGCCGGGGACCGGGGCGGGGACCGGCTCGGTGCGTACGTCGCCGAAGCGGGCGCACACCAGGCCGCCCTCGAAGTCCGCGGTCACGGCCCAGAAGCCGGCGGAGTCGAGTGCGGCGGGATCGCTGGTCACATCGCGCAGATCGGAGGCGACAAGGCCGCCGAAGCGGGCCAAAGGGGGAAGGTCGTGCACGGCCCCGAGTGTAGAGCGGGCCGCGGTGACCTGCGCCGGGGCGGAGGCAGCGCAGCACGCTGCACAAACGCGTTTTTGTACTGGCCCCGGAATCCGCTAGAGTTCAACACGTCGCCGGGACAGGAACGCCCCGGTAAGACAAGCGGACGTGGCTCAGTTGGTAGAGCATCACCTTGCCAAGGTGAGGGTCGCGAGTTCGAATCTCGTCGTCCGCTCGGTGTGGGGGATCTTCCCGAACCCCCGTCATTGCACTCCTGGTGGAGTGGCCGAGAGGCGAGGCAACGGCCTGCAAAGCCGTCTACACGGGTTCAAATCCCGTCTCCACCTCCAAGGACGATTAGCTCAGCGGGAGAGCGCTTCCCTGACACGGAAGAGGTCACTGGTTCAATCCCAGTATCGTCCACTGGAACCCCGGAAACGGGTGTCCGTCCCGCGCGATTAGCTCAGCGGGAGAGCGCTTCCCTGACACGGAAGAGGTCACTGGTTCAATCCCAGTATCGCGCACGCAGTCTGCGGCACCGCAAGATCAACTGAATGAACCCCGCGCGATTAGCTCAGCGGGAGAGCGCTTCCCTGACACGGAAGAGGTCACTGGTTCAATCCCAGTATCGCGCACCATCAGGAGGAAGCCCCCGGCCGGGACGACGGCCGGGGGCTTCTTCGTGTGCGTTCGGGCGGGGGCCGACCCGCTGCCCCTGTGCCCGTGGTCAGGACGAGAAGAGCATCCGGCCGAAGCCCTTCTGGTGGTGCCCGCCGTGGTGGCCACCGTGGTGCCCGCCGTGGTGGCCGTGCTGCGGCGCGCCCCAGGCGGGTGCGGGCGCGGCGGGGTAGCCCTGCTGGGCCGGCGGCGGGGGCGGCGCCTGGTGGGTCCACTGCGACTCCAGGCGGGTCAGGGCCTCCAGCTCGCCGTAGTCGAGAAATATGCCGCGGCATCCGCTGCACTGCTCGATCTGGACACCGTTGCGGTTGTACGTGTGCATCGCCGCGTGACACTTGGGACACTGCATGGTCGGGTCAACTCCTCGCCGTCGGTTGGGCATCGCCGGAATGCATGCCCGGCGATGGTCCGTTCACCCTACGGCGTGGCTTCGCACTCCAACTCGGGCGGCAGGGCGGCGATACGGGAGCAGGACGCGACGACCAGTTCCTCCACCTCGTCCAGCGGCCGGTTCCCGGCCGCTGCCTTCGCGAGGGCGAGGGCGGCGGTCTGAACGGTCAGGGCGCGGGCGGGCACATCGAGTTGGGGCCAGGGATCACCGTCGGAGCGTACGGCCGTGCCGCCCGCTGCCCGGTACGCGCCCAGGAAGCGGGCCCACACCTCCGGCGCGAGCAGGCCCGCGGCGTACCAGGCCGCAGGGCGGGCCAGGTCCCAGGCGGGGTCCCCGACCCCCATGTCGTCCACATCGATCAGCAGCCAGCGGTTCGCGGCCGGAGGGCCTGCCGGGTCGCGGACCAGTTGGCCGAGGTGCAGGTCGCCGTGGCACAGGGCCGCGCGACCGTGCGGGGCCGGGGCCTCGTCGCGGGCCCAGGCGGGCAGCCCGGCCCAGGCGCGGAGCACGGCCGTGGCGGCGGTGGAGGGATGCGGGCCCGTCGCACGCATGCGTGCGACGGCGCGGGCGGCCTTCGCGGGGCCGCGCATGGGCGGAAGCGGCGCGGGGAGTCGCAGCGCGGCCGGAGCGACGGCGTGCAGCCGGGCGAGGAGCGCCGCGGCCTCCTCCCAGGGGGCGGCGTCGGGGTCCTCGGGATCGACCGGTGTTCCGTACGGCCACAGGGACAGGGGCCGGCCGTGCGACTCGGTGGTGAAGAGGCTGCCCTTCGGCGACGCCGGTACGGGGAGGGGCGACAGGAGCACGCCGGTCAGCAGGGGGTGCGCCGCGGCGGCGATCCGGGTGGCGAGGGCGGCGGGGTCGGTGCCGGGGGCGTGGGCCTTGGCGACGATGCCGCCGTGGCGCACGACCGTACCGTCCGGCCTGTCGGCCAGCACGTCGGGGCGGGGGCAGGCGCAGGGGATGGAGGCGGTTCGGGAGGCGGGGAGGGTGGGTGGGAGGGCTTGGGACGAGGGCGCGGGTGATACCTGTGACGCGGGTTCGGCGGCGTGCGCGACGGCGGTCAGCGCCTGCGCGACGGATACGGTCACGGACTCCCCCGGGGTTCTGTGCGGTGCGGGCGGTGCGGTGCGTTCCGCGCGGGCACGGCGCGCGGTGCCGCCCGGGAGCCTACGCGCTGCGCGGCGGGCCGGTTGCCCGTACTGCTGGGCGGATCGGGTGTCTGGGCGGTGAGCGCCGTGCGGGGCTGCTCGGTCGCTCCGGCGGTACGCCTCCCCTGCGAGGTGGACGTGTGAGCGCCGTGCGGGGCTGCTCGGTCGCTTCGGCGGTACGCACCGCCTGCGAGGTGGCTGGGCGGTGAGCGCCGTGCGGGGCTGCTCGGTCGCTCCGGCGGTACGCACCGCCTGCTGGGCGCACGACGGAGCGGGCGGCCGGAGCCGCGATCGAGGCCACGCGCTCGCGCGGCCGGGGCGGGTGCCCGTACTGCTGGGCGATCAGGTGGCTGTGTGGTGAGCGCCGGCCGCAGGCTGGCCTTGACGGCCGGGAGAGAGGAAGCCGAGTGCGCCCGAGGCGGACGAACCGCTCCGATTCCGGAGTCGTTCGGCAGCACGTCGGCAGGGGGCTGGGAGGCAGGTCCGCCCACGCTGCGCGGGGCGCCGGCGCGGGATGGCGACGGCGTCTGCGGCCGCCTCCGGCAGGGGGCGGCGGCGGGGGCGGCCACCGGTCCTGGTCGGTGCCTGCCGCCCGGTGCCGGTGGGAAAAAGGCGTTGCCCGGACAGCTCCCCAGCTGTCCGGGCAAACGCAGTCGTCCGCCGCACCCCCGTCCCCACGGGGTAGTGAAAATGGCCGGATGTCCTGGACCGGTCCGCTCTACCGGGCCGTGGGCGCCGCTCAGCGCCCGAGCATCACGCCCACGGACGACGCCTGGGTGACCACTGCTTCCCAGCCTCCGAAGAGGACGACGAGCAGCGCCGCGAGGGGAAGGACCATGGCCGTCGCCACCAGCGGGTGGCGCGTGCCGGACGGACGGCCGCCGAACGCGGTGAACGCCCTGCGTCCCTGCGTACGGATCATCGTGCGCGATGCCGTGTCCGCCATGGTCCCTCTCCTGTCGTGTGTTGGCAGCGGCGGGTGTCTGACCTCGGGGGACGAGTGCTTCACCCGCCGCTTGACCTCAACACTAGGCGCGCCTCACCACCCCGGCGTCATGCCCGCGTACTGATTGCCGGGCCTCCCCGAGGATGAGCGGACGCACCGCGGCGTACTCCCCAGGGTGGAGAGACGGCGCTGTCTCCCGGGGTCTTCCCGGAGGGGACGCCCCCGGGAGTACGCGGCCTCAGGACCGCTCCGAGTCGTCCTCCCTGGGGACCGGCTGTTCGACCAGGGCCAGCACCCTGGTCGCCATGAAGCGCGCCGTGCGTACCACGGAGCCGCTGCGGGTGACTTCGCTCACTTCCACCACTCCCCTGCGGACCGCTGTCTCCACCCGCCGGCCTGCCCGGCTGGCCACCACTTCGTACGTACGGGTCGTGTCTCCCGCGTCGACCACTATCTCCACGCGATCGCCCTTCATTGATCCAATCCCCCTTCTGCGACGGACCATTGAGATCTCGCACGGGCCGGGGACGGCGGATCGGCCGCCCCCTGACCACTCCTCAAGTTTCCCACCCGGCACTGACAATCGATCGGTTCGGGAGGGCGCGGCCTATGAGCACACCGGGCCGCAGGTACGTAAGCTGTGCGACGTCGAACGGACCGGTCAGCAGCGGGGTGGGGGAGGCCCCACCAGAGGTAGGGGACGGACATGGCGATGATGCGGCTCCGGCGCGAGGACCCGCGTGTCGTCGGCTCGTTCAGGCTTCACCGGCGGCTCGGGGCGGGCGGCATGGGGGTCGTCTACCTGGGCTCCGACCGGCGCGGCCAGCGCGTCGCGCTGAAGGTCATCCGTCCCGATCTGGCGGAGGACCAGGAATTCAGATCGCGGTTCGCGCGCGAGGTGTCCGCGGCGCGGCGGATCCGCGGCGGCTGTACGGCCCGGCTGGTCGCCGCCGACCTGGAGGCGGACCGGCCCTGGTTCGCGACCCAGTACGTCCCCGGGCCCTCGTTGCACGACAAGGTGGCCGAGGAAGGGCCGCTGATCGCCTCCGAGGTGGCCTCCATCGGCGCGGCACTGTCGGAGGGCCTGCTGGCCGTGCACGAGGCCGGTGTCGTCCACCGCGACCTGAAGCCGTCGAACATCCTCCTGTCCCCCAAGGGCCCGCGGATCATCGACTTCGGCATCGCCTGGGCGACCGGCGCGAGCACCCTCACCCATGTCGGCACCGCTGTCGGCTCCCCCGGCTTCCTCGCCCCTGAGCAGGTGCGCGGCGCGGCGGTCACGCCCGCCACGGACGTGTTCGCGCTGGGCGCCACGCTGGCGTACGCGGCGACCGCCGACTCCCCCTTCGGACAGGGCAGTTCCGAGGTCATGCTGTACCGCGTGGTGCACGAGGAGCCGCAGCTGTACGGGGTGCCGGACGCCCTCGCGCCGCTGGTGCGGGCCTGCCTCGCCAAGGATCCGGAGGAGCGCCCCAGTACCCTCCAGCTCTCCATGCGGCTCAAGGAGATCGCCGCCCGGGAGGCGCAGGGCATCGGCGAGGCCCGGACGCCCCACCCCCGCGTCGATCACGACCGGCCGACCGGACGGCTCGCCGAGCGGTACGCCGACCAGGACACCGAGCGGGGGCGTACGGCGGGGACGCCCGCGTCGCCGCGTGGGCACGCGCCGCGCGCGACGACGCCTCGGCCCGGTTCACGGCCGTCGGCCGGGCGCGGTACGACGCGTTCCGGCGACCGGACGAACGGGCGGCCCGGCACCAGGCCGGGGACGAGGCCGGGGACCAGGACGACGTCGGCCGGGCGGCGTCCGGCGAACCCCAGGCTGCTGCGGCAGCGCCTCGTCGTCTTCGTCGTGGTGACGCTGCTGGTGGCGCTGGGGATCGCGGCGGCACAGGGGTGCCAGGGGCCGGCCAGAAGTCTCGGCGTGACGACCGACGTGGACCGGCGTCCCGGCCAGGAGGGACCACAGGCGTTGTGAGGCGCGGCCGGCCGGGCGGCGGCGCTGTGCCGGACGCGTGGCGGTGCGGTGCGGTGCGCCGGCCTTTCGTCAGGCACGCCGGGGGCGGAGCTTCGGCCACGGAGGTGGCCGGACGGCCCGCTGTCTCCCGGGCGCGTGTCCGGTGCCCGCGCCTCTGTCACCGGTGGGGCTGGCGGGGCCCCGTAGGGCCGGCGCCGCGTCCTGGGCGCACGCGGGCTCCGGGGCTCGGTGGGCGGCGTGCGCGGTGGGGGCCCGGGTCAGGGCTTCGGGCGGCCCGTCGCCACCGCGTAGAAGGCGACGGCGGCGGCCGCGCCCACGTTCAGCGAGTCCACTCCGTGGGCCATCGGGATGCGGACCCACTCGTCGGCGGCGACGAGCGCCTGCCTGGACAGGCCGTCGCCCTCCGCGCCGAGCATCAGGGCCACCCGGTCCAGGCGGTGCGGGGCCGCGTCGTCGATGACCGAGGCCTTCTCGTCCGGGGTCAGCGCGAGGAGCCTGAAGCCCGCCTCGCGTACCTGCTCCAGGTCCTTGGGCCAGGACTCCAGGCGCGCGTACGGCACCGAGAACACCGCGCCCATGGAGACCTTGACCGACCTGCGGTAGAGCGGGTCGGCGCTGTCCGGGGAGAGCAGCACGGCGTCCATGCCGAGCGCGGCGGCGCTGCGGAAGATCGCGCCGATGTTGGTGTGGTCGTTCACCGCTTCCATGACGACGACCCGCCGGGCGCTCGCGAGCAGGTCCCTGGCCGTCGGCAGCGGCTTGCGCTGCATCGAGGCCAGGGCGCCGCGGTGCACGTGGTAGCCGGTGACGCGTTCGGCGAGGTCCGGGCTCACGGCGTACACCGGAGCCGGGACCTCGTCGATGACGTCGCGCATCACGTCGACCCACTTCGCGGAGAGCAGCATCGACCGCATCTCGTACCCGGCGTGCTTGGCCCGCCGGATGACCTTCTCGCCCTCGGCGATGAAGAGGCCCTCGGCGGGCTCGCGCCTGCGCCTCAGTTCGACGTCGGTCAGGCCCGTGTAGTCGCTCAGGCGCGGGTCGTCGGGATCGTCGATGGTGATGAGATCGGCCACAGGGTGATACTGCCTTGTCCTGGATGGGGTGCCAACGGGTGCGCGTCGGTTCGGTTACCGGAGGTTACTCCGCGTGCGGCGCGGTCGTCGCCGGGGCGTTCACGGCGACGACCTCGCCGATGACGACGACCGCCGGCGGGCGTACGTCCTCGGCCCTGGCCGTCTCCGCGACGGTCGCGAGCGTCGCGTCCACGCGGCGCTGGGCGGCCATCGTGCCCTCCTGGACGATCGCCACGGGGGTCTCGGGCGAACGGCCGTACGCCGTCAGCGCCTCGGCGATCGCGCCGATCCGCTCGACGGCCATGAGCAGCACGAGCGTGCCGCGCAGACCCGCGACCGCCTTCCAGTCCACGAGCGAGCGCGGGTCCTCGGGGGCGACATGGCCGCTGATCACCGTGAACTCGTGCGCGACGCCCCGGTGGGTGACGGGGATTCCGGCCGCGCCGGGCACGCTGATGGAGCTGGAGATTCCGGGGACCACCGTGCACGGGATGCCGGCCTCGGCGAGCGCCTGCGCCTCTTCCATGCCGCGGCCGAAGACGTACGGGTCGCCGCCCTTGAGGCGTACGACCGCCTTGCCCGCCTTGGCGTGCTCGATCAGCGCGTTGTTGATGGCCTCCTGGGCCATGAAGCGGCCGTACGGGATCTTCGCGGCGTCGATCACCTCGACGTGCGGCGGGAGTTCGTCGAGCAGGTCGCGCGGGCCGAGGCGGTCCGCGATGACGACGTCGGCCTCGGCGAGGAGGCGGCGGCCGCGGACCGTGATCAGGTCCGGGTCGCCGGGACCGCCGCCGACGAGGGCCACGCCGGGGGTGCGGGTGCGGTGGTGGGGGGCGACGAGGGTGCCGTCGCGCAGGCCCTCCACGATGGCGTCGCGCACGGCGGCCGTCCGGCGGGGGTCGGGGCCGCCGCTGGTCAGGACGGCCACGGTCACGCCCTCGGAGCGGCCGGTGGCGGGGGTCCAGGCGGTGGCGGCCTCGGCGTCGTCCGAGCGGACGCACCACGTGCGGGTGCGTTCGGCCTCGGCGGACGCGGCGGCGTTGGCCGCCGCGTCGGTGGACGCGACGAGGGCGTACCACGCCTCCGCCAGGTCCCCCTCGGCGTACGGGCGGCGCTCCCAGCGGATCTCGCCCGCTTCTGCCATCGCCTCGACCGAGGGGGTGGCCGTCGGGGACACGAGGACGATGTCGGCGCCGGTCGCGATGAGCGCCGGGAGTCGCCGCTGAGCCACCTCGCCACCACCGATGACGACTACGCGCCGCCCGGCGAGGCGGAGTCCGACGGGGTAGGCGGGGTACGGGTCGCCTGCGGCGGCGTGCGCGTTCATGTCGTGCGGCTCCTCGGGGCGGGGAGGTGGGTGCGGCTGTACGGCCCTGCCGCTCGGCGGCATGGGGGCCTTGCGCCGCTGCGACGGTGAAGCGGCTGGTGGGGCGGGGTTCGGGGGCCCCGCGAATACCTTACGGGCCGGGGGCTTCGGGGTCACTGGGGGCTGGGGGTGGGGGCGGCTGGGCGGGCTGGGGCCGGCGGGTTTGGCGGGTGGTGCGGGTGGTGCGGGCTCGCTGCGATTGGCGGGTGGTGCGGGTGGTGCGGGTGGGTTTGTGCGGGTGATGCCGGTGGGTGCGGGTTGGTTCGCGTGGGTTGCCGGGCGTGAGCGAGGGGCCGGTGCGTGGGGTGGGGGTGCCGGGCCGGGCCGGGGGCCTGGCAGTGGCTTTGGGGGCGGGGACCGGTCGGGGCGTCTCCTCGGGTGCCGAACCTTTCCGGCACCGGCATGGTTCGGGCGTGTTGCGTTCGACACCCTGCGGGGAGCGCCCCGACCCATCCCCACCAGGTACTGCGAGGAGTGCTCGGTGCCGCGCTCTACGTGGGAGGCGCGAGGCGGCGTGGAGTGGAGCGTTGTGGCGTCGCGTGGCGCGGAGCGTTGTGGGCTCGGCGCGAGTTGCTCGACGCGTTGCGTTCGGTTGGCTCAGGGGCCGGTGCGGCTCAGTGGGGCTACGCGGGGAAAGCTGCCCGGTGGCGAGGTGCCGGCGGTGTTGACGGGGGTGGGGCCGTGCCCCTCGCGGCGGAGCGTGAGGGGCACGGTGCGGGGCTGGACTACTTCTCGGTGACTCCGGCCGAGTCGAACGTGGCGACCTCGTGCATCGCCCTTGCCGCGCTCTGGACCACCGGCAGGGCCAGCAGTGCGCCGGTGCCCTCGCCGAGGCGGAGGTCCAGGTCGACCAGCGGGCGCAGGCCGAGCTTGTTGAGGGCGGCCACGTGGCCCGGCTCCGCGCTGCGGTGGCCCGCGATGCAGGCCGCCAGCGACTCGGGGGCGATCGCGCGGGCCACCAGTGCCGCCGCTCCGGCGCTCACGCCGTCCAGGATCACCGGCGTACGCAGCGACGCCCCGCCGAGCAGGAAGCCGACCAGAGCGGCGTGTTCGAGGCCGCCGACCGCCGCCAGGACGCCGATCGGGTCCGCCGGGTCGGGCTGGTGGAGCTCCAGGGCGCGGCGTACGACGTCGACCTTGCGGGCGTGCATCTCGTCGTTGATGCCCGTGCCCCGGCCCGTGATCTCGGCCGGGTCCTGACCCGTGTAGACGGCGATCAGGGCGGCCGAGACCGTGGTGTTGGCGATGCCCATCTCACCGGTCACCAGGGCCTTGTTGCCCGCCGCCACCAGGTCGCGCGCCGTTTCGATGCCCACCTCGATCGCGGCGAGCACCTCCTCGTGGGTGAGCGCGGGCCCGGTGGTGAAGTCGGCCGTTCCGGCGCGCACCTTGCGGGGCAGCAGGCCGGGCGTCGAGGGGAGTTCGCCGGCCACGCCGACGTCCACGACGCACACCTCCGCGCCGACCTGGCTCGCGAAGGCGTTGCAGACCGCGCCGCCGCCGAGGATGTTGGCGACCATCTGGGAGGTCACCTCCTGCGGCCAGGCCGTGACCCCCTGGGCGTGCACACCGTGGTCGCCCGCGAAGATCGCTACGGCCGCGGGCTCCGGGATCGGCGGCGGGCACATCCGGGAGAGACCACTGAGCTGGGCCGAGATGATCTCCAGCATGCCGAGCGCGCCGGCCGGCTTGGTCATGCGCTTCTGGCGCTCCCACGCCTCGCCCAGCGCCTTGGCGTCGAGGGGGCGGATGTTGGAGACCGTTTCCTGGAGGAGGTCGTGCGGCTCCTCGCCCGGCAGGGCGCGGCGGCCGTACGTCTCCTCGTGGACGACCCAGGACAGCGGGCGCCGCTTCGACCAGCCCGCCTGCATCAGCTCGGGCTCCTCCGGGAACTCGTCGACGTAGCCGACGCAGAGGTACGCGACCACTTCGAGGTGCTCCGGCAGGCCCAGCGCGCGGACCATCTCGCGCTCGTCGAAGAAGCTGACCCAGCCGACGCCGAGTCCTTCCGCGCGGGCGGCGAGCCACAGGTTCTCGACCGCGAGCGCGGAGGAGTACGGGGCCATCTGCGGCTGGGTGTGGCGGCCCAGGGTGTGGCGGCCGCCGCGGGTCGGGTCGGCGGTGACGACGATGTTCACCGGGGTGTCGAGGATGGCCTCGATCTTCAGTTCCTTGAACTGCTTCGCCCGGCCCTTGGGCAGCGACTTGGCGTACGCGTCGCGCTGGCGGACCGCCAGTTCGTGCATCGTGCGGCGGGTCTCGGCCGAGCGGATGACCACGAAGTCCCAGGGCTGGGAGTGGCCGACGCTCGGGGCGGTGTGCGCGGCTTCCAGGACGCGGAGGAGCACCTCGTGCGGGATGGGGTCGGCGCGGAATCCGTTGCGGATGTCACGGCGCTCACGCATCACCCGCAGCACCGCTTCGCGCTCGGCGTCGTCGTAACCCGGCGCGGGTGCGGTGGCAGCGGCTACCGGGGTCGCGGGGGCGGGCTCCGGAGCCTGCTCGGGGGCGGCTGCCGCCGTCGGCTCGGGGGCGGGCTCGGAGGGAGCGGCGGGCGCGGTCTCGGCCGCGGGCTCCGACGCGGGGGCGGGCGCGGTCTCGACTGCGGGCTGGATCGGAGCGGCGGGCGCGGTCTCGGCTGCGGTCTCGGAGGGAGCGGCGGGGGCGGTCTCGGCTGCTGCCTGCGGCTGAGGGGGCGCTTCCGGTGCCGGGGCCTGCTGTACGGGCAGCTCCACGGCGGGGCCGCCGGGCTGTACGGGCAGCTCCGCCGCGAGGCCGCCGTCGCGCGGTGCGGGCACCAGGACGGGAGCAGCAGCTTCCGGTACGAAGGCTTCCGCCACGGGCTCGGTGGCGGCGGGGATCGGCTCGGTCCGCTGTTCCTCGGGCGCGAACGGCTCCGCCGCCGGGGCGGGGGCCGGCTCGGGCTCTGGGGCCGCGATCGGCTCCGTCGCCTGGGCAGGGGCGGGCTCGGGCTGGGCCTCGGTCACCACCGGCTCGGGCTGCGGTTCCGCGACCGCCGCCACCGGCTCGGGGGCGGGCTGCGGCTCGGCGGCCTCCGCGACCGGCTCCGGCTGGGGCTCGGCGGCCTCTTCGGCCGACTCGGGGGTGGGCTGCGGCTGGGGTTCGGCCGCCACTGCGGCCGGTTCCGGTGCGGGGTCCTGCGCTGCCGTCGGCTCGACGGGCTCGGGAGCCGTCGCCTCGGCGGGCTGCGGCACTGGAGTCGGCTCGGATGCCGGCTCGGGGGCGGCCGCGACCGGTTCCGCCGGCGGCTCGATAACCGGCGCCGGGGCAGCGTGCGGCTCGGCCGGGACGGAGTCCTCGACCGGGACGAACGGGGTCTGCGGCGGCAGAGGCTGCTGCGCCTCGGCGGCCGGGGGTTCCGGAGCGACGGCCACCGGCTCGGCGGGGACGCTCACGGGCTGCTCCGCGACCGGCGCCGGCTGGGGGGCAGCGGGTTCCGGCGTCACGGCCGCCGGAGCGACCGTTTCTGCGGGGCTCTCCTGAGGCCGCGGCCACGGCTGGGCGGCCTGCGACGGGATCGTGCCGAGCTGCGGCCCGGGCAGCGACGCCGTCTCGTTCCCCGGCATGTCGAGGTATTCGAGGCCGGTGATCTGCGGCGCGGGCTGCTGTACGGGCGCCGGGCTCTGCGGCATCACGGGCGCGCTGGGCGCACCGGCGGCGGGGCCGCGGTCGGCCAGCGACCGTACGACGCCGCCGGTCGCGTCCGGCACCGGCGGGCCGAGGTGCAGTGGACGCCGCGCGGGCGCGGGCGCCTGGGCCGCGGCGGGGGCCGGCTGCGGGGTGCGTACGGCACTGAGGTCGACGAAACCGGAGTCACGGCCGCCGGCCTCGTGCGCGCCCGGCCCGTCCGGCTGCGGCGCGGGCTGGGGCAGCGGCTGGGCGGCCGGCGCGGTCTGCGCCTCGGGGGCCGGCTGCGGCTCGAAGTCGGCCGCCGCCTGCGGTGCCGGGGCCTGCGCCACCTGCTGCGGCAGCTCCTGCGCGGGCTGCGGCGCCGGCGGCGGCACGACCTGCGGGTCGCTCCACGCGCCCTGCGCGCCCGGCATCAGGAGCAGGTCGTCGTCCTCGGCTGCGTTCTCGGAGGGTTCGAGGAAGGTGTACGCCTCCGGAGCGGGGATGCCCGGCTGCGCCACCATGCCTGCGTCCTCCGGCAGTCCCTCGCCCGGGACCCGGCCGGTGTCAGTCATGCGTACCCCTCGCCCATCGCTTGTGCTCCTTCGGCCCTTCGCCCGGGACGCCCGCTCGCGGCATGTCCGGCACCCGCTTCAACAACTAACGAGCGTCCCTGTCGCGCGGCACGAAAGCCCCGCGGACACCATGCATTGTCGCGGCCGTGCGCCGCCAGGGCGGGAACTCCCGCCACGGATCGCTGTGGGCTGCGCCACGTTGCGCGCCCCCCGGCTGCGCCGTACCACACGGAGCGCCAAACCGGGCCCCTTTTTCCGGACATTGGCGAACGAACCGCCGAACGCCCGGCTGCGGTACAACGATCGGCCAGCCTACATCGCGCCGTGCAGCGGCCTCATCACGGGGCGCTGTCCCGGACACCGTCCGGCCGCCCGTTCACCACGCGGTTCACCGCGACGGTTCGCGCCGCTCCTGGACACCGGAGAGGAGGAAGACCACCGAGCGGTCGCGTTCCGACCAGGCTCCGGTGTCGAGTTCGACGGACTGAAGCAGCGCGCACTCGACGGCGTAGCCGCCCTCGGCCAGCGCCCGGCCGATCGCCTCCGCCTCGTCGCGGGTGGACGCGTGCGTCACGATGCGCTCGGGCCTGCGGTCCGCGCAGGCGGAGACCACGGGCACTCCCCCGCCGCCGATGCGGACGACGTCGGGCTCGGGCAGGTTCTCCAGGACGTACGGGGCCCGCCCGTGCACCACCTGGAGCTGTACGCCGAAACGCCGTGCGGCGGCCGTGGTGAGGCCGCAGGCGTCCGGGTCGGCGTCGACGGCGATGACCGCCGCCCCGAACCTGGCGGCTTCCACGGCGAGTGCCCCGTTGCCGGAGCCGATGTCCCAGACCAGGTCGCCGGTGCGCGGGCCGAGGCGGGCCAGCTGGGCGGCCCGCAGCCCGGCGGACGCGCCCTCCCCCGGCGCGGGGCGGCCGGGGCGGGCGTCCTCCCGGTCGCCGTACTCGGATGCCGGCAGCGCCCAGCCGCGCACGGCGGGCGGGTGGCCGGGGTCGCGGCCGCCGATCCAGCCGCCCGCCTGGCCGGCGGAGCCGCCGGGGCCGGCGGAGCCGCCGATGACGATGACGACGTTCGGGTCGCGCCAGGCGTGGTCGGCGGCCTTGTCCGAGGTCAGGACGGTGACCTGCTCCCGGGCGGTGCCCAGTTCCTCGCAGATGACGAAGGTGCGGTGCACGCCGTCGAGCAGCAGGGCCAGTTCGGCCGGCCCGGCGCCCGGCGAGGTGAGCACGGCGACCTTGGGGTACGCCCGGCACACGTTGACGGCCCGGCGCAGGGTGCGGCTGTGGGCCACGACGATCTGGGCGTCGTCCCAGGGCATTCCGGCGCGGGCGAAGGCGGCGGCCACCGAGGACACGGCGGGCACCACTTCGACCTCCAGGCCGTGCTGGGGTGCGCGCAGGGTGCGTACGACTCCGAAGAAGCCCGGGTCTCCGTCCGCGAGGACGACCGCGGTGCCCCGGTGGCCCGCGATGCGGCGGGCGGCGAGGTCGACGCTGCCGAGGCGGATGCGTTCGGCGCCCGGCGGCACCTCGGGGAGCGCCAGGTGGTGCCCCGCGCCCGCGACGAGGGTGGCGGCCGCGAGTGCGGACCTGGCCGCGGCGGTGAGCGGCGATCCGTCCCAGCCGATCACCGTGACCCGGTCGGCCATCCTTGTCAGTCTCCTGGAGTCGTCACTGGGGTGCGGTGGGTGGGGTGGCAGTGGCTGCTGTTGCGGCGGCGCGCAGGGTGAGCGTATCCGG
The DNA here is from genome assembly GCF_053610585.1 of Streptomyces sp. NPDC054887. Classification (NCBI taxonomy): domain Bacteria; kingdom Bacillati; phylum Actinomycetota; class Actinomycetes; order Kitasatosporales; family Streptomycetaceae; genus Streptomyces; species Streptomyces sp. NPDC054887. The sequence continues at coordinate 38,908 of NZ_JBSGYQ010000019.1, forward strand.
TACGGAGCGGGGCGGCCTCGGCCGGGAGGTCAGTTCCAGTCGTTGTACGCGCCGTAACCGCCCGCGTCGGCCATCCGGTCGGCCACGCCTTCGAGATCCTCGGGGAGCAGGCTCCACACGATCAGGTCGGTACGGATGTCGGTCCAGCCGCCGTCGGTGCCGTTCTCGGTGCGGGTCCGTGCTATCCAGGCGTTGCGCAGCACTCCCTCGCTGATGCAGCCGATCTTCTGCGCGACCTGCTGGGAGGCGGTGTTGTCGGCGGCCGTGCGCAGCTCCAGGCGCTCGAACCGCTGGTCCCGGAAGATCCACTGGGCGACGGCGAGCACGGCCTCGGTGGCGTATCCCTCGCCGCGTGCCCACGGAGCCGTCACGTAGGCGGCCTCGGTGGCGCGCGTGCGCCAGTCGGTGTGCCGGAGGTGGACCGACCCGACGAGCCGCTGGGTGAGGAACTCCGTGACGGCGAAGGCGATCCCGCGGCCCTGCGTGCGTTCCGAAGGAGCGATCCTGCGCACCCAGCGCTCGGCGTCGAGCGTGGTGTAGGGGTGCGGCGCGGCGGTCCAGGCGACCACCATCTCGTCGCTCATCATCTCGGTCAGCGCGGGGATGTCCGACTCGTCGAAGGGGCGCAGCACCAGCCGGTCCGTGCTGATGGAGATGTCCGGGAAGGTGGTAGTCATGCGCAGCTCCATGCCGTGGACCGTCGTGAGGGACGTAAAAGCACAGCATGCAGCATCATCGCTGCCGTGTGCATGGTCGGGTGGCGGTCGTCCCGGGGACGCGAAGGCCCCGCCGGCCCGTGCGGGGCAGGCGGGGCCTCGGGTCCCAAGGACCGTACGGAGGTCAGGACTTGTCGGCGCCGAAGGCCGGCACGATCGAGCCCGCGTACTCGTCCTCGATGAACTTCTCGACCTCGTCGGAGTTGAGCAGCTCGGCGAGCTTCTCGACCCGGGCGTCCTTCTCGTTGCCCTTCTTGACCGCGAGGAAGTTGGCGTACGGGTTGCCTTCGGCCTTCTCGATCGCCAGCGAGTCCTTCGCGGGCTCCAGGTCGGCCTCGATGGCGTAGTTGCCGTTGATGACCGCCGCGTCGACGTCGTTCAGGGCGCGGGGCAGCGTGGCCGCCTCCAGCTCCTTGAACTCCAGGCCCTTCTTGTCCTCGATGTCGCTCAGCTTGGCGTCCTGGCCGGCGCCGTCCTTCAGCGTGATGAGGCCGTTGTCCGCGAGCAGCTTGAGCGCGCGGCCCTCGTTGGTGGTGTCGTTGGGCACCGCGACCGTCTGACCGGGCTTGATGTCCTTGATGTCCTTGGCCTTCTTGGAGTAGAGGGCCAGCGGCTCCAGGTGGACGTCGGCGACGGGCACGATGGTGGTGCCCTTCTTCTTGTTGAAGTCGTCGAGGTACGGCTTGTGCTGGAAGAAGTTGGCGTCGACCTCGCCGCTCTGGGTGGCGGTGTTCGGCAGGACGTAGTCCGTGAACTCCCGGACCTCCAGCTTCAGGCCGGCCTTCTGCGCCAGGTTGTCCTTGACGTAGTTGAGGATGTCGGCGTGCGGGGTCGGGGACGCGGCGACGACGAGCGCCTTGGACGCGTCGGCCTTGCCGCCCGACTCGCTCTTGGCACCCGGGTCGGAGGCCGTGCCGCAGGCGGTGAGGCCCAGCGCGAGGGCGGCGGAGACGGCGGCGGTTGCGGTGATCTTGATGTTCTTACGCACGAAAAGTGCCTCTTTCTGGTGGTGCGGTGGTGTCGCCCGGACAAGGAGTGCGGGCTTGATGGGGAGGAGGTTCTGGGGGCGCGTCCCTAGGAGGCGGTGCGTCCGCGGCGCGCGAGGAGCCGGATCACGCCGTCGCCGATGAGCTGCACGACGCTGACGAGCGCGATCAGCACGACCACGGTCACCAGCATGAAGTCGGTCTCGAAGCGCTGGTATCCGTAGGTCACGGCCTTGCTGCCGAGCCCTTCGCCGCCGACCGCGCCCGCCATCGCCGAGTAGCCGACGAGCACGATGACGGTGGTGGTCACGCCCGAGATCAGGGACGGCAGGGCCTGCGGGAGCAGCACCTTGAAGACGACGGTCGGCACCCCGCCGCCCATGGCCTGGACCGCTTCGACCAGCCCGTGGTCGACCTCGCGGATCGCGGTCTCGACGAGGCGGGCGAAGAAGGGGATGGCGCCGATGGCGAGCGGCACGATCATCGCGCTGGGGCCGATGAACGTACCGACGACGAGCGTGGTGAAGGGGATGAGGGCGATGAGCAGGATGATGAACGGCAGCGAGCGGCCGATGTTCACGATCACGCCGACGACCTTGTTGACGGCCACGTTCTGGAGCAGTCCGCCCCTGTCCGTGAGGACGAGCAGGATGCCGAGCGGCAGGCCGCCGACGACCGACACGACGGTGGACCACAGCACCATGTAGAGGGTGTCGATGGTTCCCTGCGTCAGCAGGGGCTGCATCTCCGACCAGTTCACTTGGCACCTTCCTTCACCGGGGCGGGCGTCCGCGCCGGCACGTTCGCGGGGCCGTCGACGACCTCGACCTGGAGTCCCTGTTCGCGCAGGAAGCCGACGGGGACGACGTTCTCGTCGTACCGGCCCGGCAGCTCGATGCGCATCCGGCCGATCTGCTTGCCGCCGACGGTGTCCATCGCGGCGCCCAGGATCGAGATGTCGATGTTGTACGTACGGGAGAGCTGGGAGATCACCGGCTGCGTCGCCGCCTCGCCGTGGAAGGTGACGTCGATGACGGTGCGGCCGGGGCCCGACGCCTGGCCGCCCACCGGGAAGAGTTCCTGCGCCAGCTCGGAGCCCGGCGTCGCGAGGAGCTCGCTCACGGTGCCGGACTCGACGATCCGCCCCCGCTTCATCAGGGCGGCCGAGTCGCAGACCGTCTTGACGACGTCCATCTCGTGCGTGATGAGCAGGACGGTCAGGCCGAGCTGCTGGTTGAGGTCGCGCAGGAGCTGGAGGATCGAGCGGGTGGTCTCGGGGTCGAGGGCCGAGGTGGCCTCGTCGGAGAGGAGCACCTTGGGGTCGCCGGCGAGGGCGCGGGCGATGCCGACGCGCTGCTTCTGTCCGCCGGAGAGCTGGCCGGGGTACGCCTTGGCCTTGTCGGCGAGGCCGACGAGGTCGAGCAGTTCCAGGGCCTTGCGGGAGCGGGCCTGGCCGGACACGCCGAGGATCTCCAGCGGCAGCTCGACGTTGTCCTTCACGGTGCGTGAGGACAGCAGGTTGAAGTGCTGGAAGACCATGCCGATACGGCTGCGCGCCTCGCGCAGTTCCCGGCCGGCGCGGCGGCCCCGCCCGGCGAGCGCGGTGAGGTCCTGGCCGTCGACGGTCACCGTGCCGGCGGTGGGCCGCTCCAGCAGGTTCACGCAGCGGATGAGGGAGGACTTGCCGGCGCCGCTCTGGCCGATGACGCCGAACACCTCGCCCTCGCGGACGTGCAGGTCGACACCGTCCAGGGCGGTGACCTCGCGGCCACGCGAGGGATAGACCTTGGTGAGGCCCGTAGTGGTGATCACAGGGGTTTCCGTACTGTCGAGTGCGCGGCGCAGTGTCCGCCGGGCACGGGGCATTCGTCTTGTGGACGTGGCACGGCCGGGTCGGTGGGTACCGGAGGCAACGCGTGCGCGGGGCAGGCGGGCCCGGTCCTCCGGCAGCGGGTGGGCGCTCGGGGGGACGCGGGGCGCGGCCTACGGGTCTCGCTTCGGGGCGCGAGGCTCAGGCAGGGGCCCTCAGAAGGCGCACATTCGACACATACAACGAGCACCGGGCGTCATCGTCGCCTCGGTCGCAAGGGTGCGGCTGCTCGTCGTGGTCATGCGGATGAGTAAACCAGACGTGCGTACGCACCCATCGACGCCGTCCGAATAGCGGACACCTTTGTCTCGCCAACGGACCCCGTTTCGTCGCGCTCAGTGACGGACGACGATCCGCACTCCGCCGTCCGTGGCCTGCGCCGACACCGCCGAAAGGTCCCGTACGACGATGTCGGCGTCGAGCTCGCCGGCCGTGTGGGTTGTGGCCAATGCCACGGTACGCATGCCCGCCGCGCGGCCGGCGCGAAGTCCCGCGGGCGCGTCCTCGAAGACCACGCAGCGCGCCGGGTCCACCCCGAGCCTGCGGGCCGCGGTCAGGAAGGGCTCCGGGTCGGGCTTGCCGCGCGTGATGTCGTCCGCGGCGATCATCGCCTTGGGGCGGATGCCGACCGCGTCCAGGCGCGCCTCGGCGAGCCTGCGCGTGGCGGAGGTCACGACGGCCCAGCGGTCGGCCGGCAGGCTCGCCAGCAGTTCGCCGGTGCCGGGGAGCAGGACGACGCCCCCGGGCGAACTCACGTCCTCGACCTCGAGCTGTTCGATACGGGCCACCGCGTCCGGCACCGCGTCCGGGGGCAGCAGGTCGGCGGCGATCTCGGCGGCGGGGCGTCCGTGCAGTTCCACGGCGGCGAAGTCCTCGGCCGATATGCCGTACTCCGCCGCCCAGCGGGTCCAGCAGCGGATCACCGACTCCAGGGACGAGAGGAGTGTTCCGTCGTTGTCGAACAGGAGGGCGTCGGCGTCGATCATCATGTGGCCCGACCCTACGCCCACCCGTTGTCGCGGCTGTGAACGGTCGTAATACGCTCGTCTTCATGCTCGACGCCCTGACGGTCTCGGTCTCCGTGGCCGCGCTCGCACTCGCCGCGTGGTGCGGTTACGCCGCCTTTCGCGATCAGCCCACCAAGGACTGGCACTTCATCGGCATGGCCGTGGTGTCCCTGCTCGCGCTCGCCCAGCTCGTGGTCGGCGTCGTGCGGCTGGCGGGGGGCGACAAGCCGGACGACGGCACGGTGATCTTCGTGTCGTACCTCCTGGGGGCGCTCGCCGCGGTGCCGGCGGCCGGCTTCCTCTCACTGGCCGAGCGGACCCGCTGGGGCTCGGTGACCGTGTCGGCGGGCGCGGTCGTGCTGGCCGTGCTCGAAGTCCGGCTGCACGACATCTGGGGAGGCTGACGATGGGCGAGCCCGTCACCGAGGACCGCCCCGGGTCCCGCGAGCGGCTGGTACGGGGCCCCGGACTGCTGCTGGTCTGGCTGTACGGCGTCATGTCGGTCGGCGCGGTCTCCCGCTCGATCTACCAGATCGCCACCGAGTACGGCCGGGCGCCGCTGGCTTACACGCTGTCCGCCGTCGCCGCGGTCGTCTACGCCTTCATCACGTACACCCTGGTGCGGGGCGGGGAGACCGCCCGGCGGGCGGCGCTGGTGTGCTGCGGCGCGGAGCTGCTGGGCGTGCTCGTGGTCGGGACGTGGACGGTGATCGAGCCGTCGGCGTTCCCGGACGCGACGGTGTGGTCGGCGTTCGGGAAGGGCTACCTGTTCATTCCGGTGCTGCTGCCGGTGACGGGCATGCTCTGGCTGCGCAGGGCGCGGCGCGCCTAGCGGCGGACGCCTTCCCCCGCGGCACCCGCGTCCCCGGCGGACGCCGGACGGGCGGGCTCCGCCGCCGGAGCGGTGACTTTTCCGCTCCGCGGCGACCGCCGGCCCGTACGGACTCCAGGGCCCGGGGAGCGGGGTCGGGGGCGCTCGCCCGCCGCGCCTAGGCGCTCGCGGCGAGCGGCCGCGCCGCCGGCTCCTTCTCCAGCGTCACCAGCGCGAAGCCGGGGGCGATCTGCTCGGTGGCGACCGGGGCGTAACCGTGGCTGCGGTACAGCCGCAGGTTGACCTCGCTGCGGTGGCCGGTGAAGAGCTGGAAGCGCTTGGCGGCCGGCTCGGCGGCGAAGCGCCCCTCGATCGCGTCGAGCAGCCTTCCCCCGAGCCCGTGCCGCCGCATCCTCGGATGCACGATGAGCTTGGCGATCCTCGCGGTTCCCGCCTCGTCGACCGCCGCGCGCACCGACGCGACCACCTCGTCGCCGAGCCGGGCCACCAGTGTGTGGCTGCGGTCGAGTTCGGCCCGCAGGTCGTCGAGGGTCTGGGTGAGCGGCTCGATGCTGTAGTCGCCGTACAGCTCGGCCTCGCTCTGGTAGCACAGGTACTGCAACTTCAGGATGTGCTCGGCGTCCTGCGCCGTTGCCGCTGAGATGGTCACGCTCATGCCCATGTGTGCATGCCTCCCGCTCGCCTGATACGCCGGTTGCCTAACGCTCCTTTCCCCTCAGCTCAGGAGCCGCAACCTCCGCCGCCAGCATTCTGCGCAGGCATCCCAGGCAACGGGAACGCATAGGCCCCAAACTGCCTTGTGACATTCCCAACTTCCCTGCGATTTCCTGGTACGTGGGATCGGCCGGCGACAGCATCGCGTTCAGCAGCCGCGCGCACCTGGCCGGCAGCCTGCCGACCGCCGCGCGCAGCACGCGCCGCCGCTCCGCGCTCAGCGCGGCGCGTTCCGGGCAGGTGGTGTCCGTCGTCGCGGCCGGCGGGAAGGGGTACGGCAGTTCGCGCCGCGTCGCGCTGCGGGCCAGGCTCGCCTCGGTGCGCACGGCGTGCAGCAGCCACCCGGCCGGGTCGGGCGGCGGGCCCGCCCCGTCGAGGAGTTCGAGGAGCCGCAGCCACACGGCCTGTTCGAGGTCGCCGGGTTCCACTCCCCCGCTCGCGGCCTCCGCCACGGCCTCGGCGGCGAGCAGGGGGCGCAGCGTACGGAAGAGGTCGTCCGAGGGGGACGGCGCGGAGGGCGCGGGCGGTGCGGCCGGGGGTGCGGCGGCGGGCGTCGGGAGGGTCATGCCAGGCGGGACGTGCCGCCGCCGCGCGGCGGTTGCCGCAGGTCGCCACAGTCACCCGTCCGTGGACTTCGGCGCGGGTGCGGCGGGTTGCCGGCCCGTCAGCCGCCGCGGCGCCCTCACCCGGCCGACGGGCCGCCGGACCACCGGGAGTCTCCCGCCGGCCCGCCGGTCCGTCCCCCCGCCCCGCCCGTCAACCGCGGGCCCCCGTGCGGTCAGCGGCGGCGGTTGAAGTCCGCCGCCGCCAGCAGCGCCGTGTCCGGGTGGTCGGAGAAGATCCCGTCGATGCCCTGCTCGAAGTACGCCTGGAAGGCGCCGAAGGCGTCCCCGAACGCCGACGGGTCGGTGCCGCGCCGGAAGTCGGCGGGCAGGAAGCTGTTCTCGTTGCGCATCGTGTACGGGTGCAGGACCAGGCCCCGCTCGTGCGCGTCCCGTACCAGGGTCGTCGGCGTGCCCAGCCGGCCCGTGGCGTCCTTGGGGATGACGAGGTCGAGGGTCGGACCGATGCCCTGGGCGAAACCGGCGATCCACTTCAGGCCGTCCGGCTCGACCAGGTCGGCGACGGTGCGGGGGTCGCCCGCCACCTGGAAGTCCCAGGGCCGGGTGTGGGCGCCCGAGAGCAGCACGACGCGCGGGGCGGCGACGAGCTCGCCGAGCCGCCGCATGCTGCTGGGCTCGAACGACTGGAGGAAGTTCGGCGCGTTCTTCCGGTGGCGGCCGAAGCGGCGCAGCAGGTCGGCGAGGGGCTCTTCGAGGCCGAGGCCGAGCTCGCGGAAGTACGTGGGGTGCTTCGTCTCGATGTGGAGCCAGATCCGCCGGCCCCGGGCGCGGCCCTCCCGCTCGGCCCAGCGGAGCACCTCTTCGAAGGTGGGTATCGTCCAGCGGCCGTCGTACAGGGTGTTCTCCTGCCGCGTGCCCGGGATGCGCTCCTTGGCGCGCAGCGTCTTGAGCTCGGCGAGCGTGAAGTCCTCCGTGAACCAGCCGGTCTGCGACACGCCGTCGACGGACTTGGTCGTTCTGCGGGAGGCGAACTCGGGGTGGGCCGCGACGTCCGTGGTGCCGGTGATGTCGTTCTCGTGGCGGCAGACGAGGTGGCCGTCCTTGGTCGGGACGAGGTCCTGTTCGATGACGTGCGCGCCCATGTCGAGCGCGAGCTGGTACGACCCGATGGTGTGTTCCGGGCGGTAACCGCTGGCGCCGCGGTGCGCCACGACGGTCGGTACGGGAAGATCGCGGTACGAACCGTGATCCTTGGACGGGGCGGCGTTCGCCGCACCCGGCAGCCCGAGGGTGACGCCGCCCGCCCCGAGCACGGCCGCGCCGAGAACCGTGCGGCGCCCGGGGTTCGTCTGTCCGCCCTGTGTCATGAACGCTCCTTCTGAAATGTCCCGCACCTGCCAAGAATCAAGGGCCCGATCGTAGGCGTCTACGCCTTACGTGGACGAGGCCCTGGACAGAACGCAGTGGAAACACCCGTCAACACTGCGTATCGAAGTGATGAACCCGATGTGCGATCAGCGGGACCCCGCGAGTATCGTCCTCACCTGCACAGACTTCATACAGAACAGGCCGCCGAGCCCCACCCGGCCATGACACCGGAGGAACCGTTGTCCCGTCTCGCGCTCATCAAGGCAGTGCTCGGACCGATCCTGCGCCTGATGTTCCGCCCACAGGTGGAGGGCGCCCAGAACATTCCCGGGACCGGTCCGGTCATCCTGGCGGGCAATCACCTGACGTTCATCGACTCGATGATCATGCCGATCTGCTGCGACCGGCAGGTGTACTACATCGGCAAGGACGAGTACGTCACGGGCAAGGGGCTGAAGGGCCGGCTGATGGCCTGGTTCTTCACCAGCTGCGGCATGATCCCGGTGGACCGCGACGGCGGCCGGGGCGGCGTGGCGGCGCTGATGACCGGCCGCCGGGTGCTCGAAGAGGGCAAGATCTTCTCGATCTACCCGGAGGGCACCCGCTCTCCCGACGGCCGCCTGTACCGGGGCCGCACGGGCATCGCCCGCCTGACGCTGATGACCGGCGCGCCCGTGGTGCCGTTCGCGATGATCGGCACGGACAAGCTCCAGCCGGGCGGCGCGGGCCTGCCGCGCCCCGGCAAGGTGACCGTGCGCTTCGGCGAGCCGATGGAGTTCTCGCGCTACGAGGGCATGGACCGCGACCGCTACGTGCTGCGCGCCGTGACGGACTCCGTCATGGCCGAGGTCATGCGGCTGTCCGGCCAGGAGTACGTCGACATGTACGCGACCAAGGCGAAGGCGGCCTGAGCGCGGCCGCCCAGGGCGGCGGCACAAGCAGGGCCCGGGGGCCGGTCACCGAAGGGTGACCGGCCCCTTCCGCGTACGCCGCCGGAGCGGCGCCCTGCCTCGGGACACCTCCGCCCGCCCGAGCTGCCGTCGTGGCGGCCTCGGCGGCCCGCGTCAGGGGATGTCGTCGACGATGCCCTTCGCCAGCTTCTGGCCGCGCAGCATGAACCACGCGGCGACCGCTGTCGCGAACAGCACCACGGAGCCCACCCACGCGCCCGCCTGGAAGCCGTCGGTGAACGCGTCCTGCGCCGCCGCCACGAGCGAGGCGCCCTGGTCGGCCGGGAGGGACTCGGCCGCCTCCACGGCTCCGCCGAGGGAGTCGTGAGCGGCGTCCGCCACGTCGGGGGGCGTTCCGGCGGGCACGGCGAAGCTGCGGTAGATGCCCGTCACGATCGACCCGAGCAGCGCGATGCCGAGCGCCGCGCCCAGTTCGTACGCCGTCTCGGAGACGGCCGAAGCGGCTCCCGCCTGTTCCTTGGGAACGCTGGAGAGGATGACGTCCGCCGTCACGGTGAAGGCCAGGCCCGCCCCGATGCCGCCGACGACCATGGCCGCGACGAGCATCGGCACGCCCGTGTCGGCCGTGACGACGGTGCAGGTCAGCAGGCCGAGTCCGAGTGCGAACAGGCCGCCGGTCACCGCGCTGCGGACCGACACCCTGCGCGCCACGTAACCGGCCGCGAGACCGGCGGCCACCGCCCCGGCCGCCGCGGGCAGTTCGATGAGACCCGATTCCAGGGGGCTGCGCTCCTGGACGAGTTGCAGGAACTGAGAGAGGAAGAAGACCAGGCCGGAGAGGCCGAGGATGGTCAGGAGGTCGGCGAGGACCGCGCCGGAGAACCCCCGGTGGTGGAAGAGCCGTATGTCCAGCAGGGGCGAGGGAAGGGTGAGCTGGCGCCGTACGAACCAGAAGAGCGCCCCCAGCCCGGCCAGCCCGATGAGCCCGATCCCCCAGGCGAGGCCGTGCGCCGCCGCCTCTTTCACGGCGTATACGAAGCTGACGATGCCGACGAGTGAGAGTCCGACGCTGAGCAGGTCCCAGGGGCCCGGCGACGGGTCCTTGGACTCGGGCAGCAGTTTGCTGCCGACGACCACGAGGATCAGCATCACCGGCACGTTGATGAGGAAGACCGAACCCCACCAGAAGTTCTCCAGGAGGAAGCCGCCGACGACCGGGCCGACGGCCGCTCCGGCCGAGGCCGCCGCGCCCCAGACGCCGATGGCGAAGCTGCGTTCCTCGGCGTTGTGGAAGATGTTGCGGATCAGCGCGAGGGTGGACGGCATCAGCGTCGCACCGGCCACGCCGAGCAGCGCGCGGGCGAGGATCATCATCTCGGGGCTGCTGGCGTAGGCGTTCAGGACGGAGACCGCGCCGAACGCGACCGCGCCGCTGAGCAGCAGCTTCTTTCGGCCGATCCGGTCGCCGAGGCTGCCCATCGAGACGAGCAGACCGGCGATGACGAACGAGTAGATGTCGCCGATCCACAGCAGCTGGGTGCCCGACGGCTGAAGGTCCTCGCTCAGGAAGGGCGTCGCCAGGCCGAGGACGGTCGCGTCGATGGCGACCAGCAGCACGGCCAGCACCAGGACGCCCAGGGCAAGCCAGCGGCCGGGATGGTGGACGGCGTTGCGCGCCATCTGGTGCCGGCCGCTACTGGTCATTGCTCCACGTTCCGACGTGCTCCGCCGAGCAGCAACTCGACGATCATGTACTGGAAGTCCTTGGCCGCGACCCGGCCGTCCTGGACGGCCCACGCGCAGGTGCCGATGAGCCCGTACAGCGCCTCGGTCAGCCAGGCGGGGGTGAGGTCGATCCGGAACTCGCCCTGCTGCTGTCCGCGCCGGAAGTGCGCGGAGACCCGCGCGTCCAGACGGCCCCATCCCTCGTTGACGTGGGCGCCCTCGAAGAGCTGGTTCTCGGTGACGAGGAAGGCGAGCAGTCCGGCGGCGGGCTCGATCCCGGCGACGAGGCGGCGCAGCCCTTCCTCGGCGGAGCCCTCGTCGAGCCGGGCGGCGTCGAGAGCCGCCTCGAACTCGCGGATGCCGAGCACTTCGAGGGCCTTCACCAGGGCGTCGCGTCCGGCGAAGTGGCGGTGCAGGGTGGCACGGCCGATGCCGGCCGACTTGGCGACCTCGTCCATGGTCGCGGTCGCCTTGCGGGAGAGAAGGGCGGCCGCGGTGCGGAGCACCTGCTCGCGATCGACAGTCATGAGACAACGATAACCCAAATGAGACAGCGATGTCTCGCGCCGTTCATCCGGGGCCGGCGCGGCTCAGCTCCAGGGCAGTTCCGAGCGCCGCTTCCAGTACGCCGCCGGCTCCTCCGCCAGTGTCGCGAGGCGGGCCGCCTGCTCCTCGTCGAGGTCGACCACGGCCGCGTGCAGGTTCGACGACAGCTGCACCGCGTTCGCCGCGCCCGACAGGACCACGCCCGCCCAGGGCAGCCGCAGGAGCGCCGCGATGGCCACGGCGTCGCACGTGGAGCCCGTCTCCTCGGCGACGGCCCGCAGGGCGGGCGGCGCCTCGGGGCCGGCGAGCCTGCCGTTGCCCAGGGGCTCCTTGACGATCACGGTGAGGCCCGCGTCGTGGGCCTCGGCCAGCGCCGCGGCCGCCGACGGCTCCAGCAGGTTGTACGTGGCCTGGACCGTGCGGAACAGCGGTTCGCCGTCCACCGTCACGGCGAGCGCGGCCCGCACGGCCTCCGCCTGACCGGGACCGCTCGTGGAGATGCCGACCGTGACGCCACCGGCGGCGTACTCCGCCAGCAGCGCGTGCAGGGCTGGGTCCGTGAGCGCCGGGCTCTCGGGGGTGACGGAGTGGATCTGGTACAGGTCCAGCCGCTCGCCCAGCAGCTCGCCGGTCTCGGCCCGCTGCCGCTCGAACGCCGCCGCGCTGTGGTCCTTGACCTCGTGGACCTCCGCGTCGGTGCGCCAGTCGCCGGTGTACGCGTAACCCCACTTGCTGCCGACCACGACGTCCCGCACCTCGGGCCTGCCGCGCAGCCACTGCGCGAGGAACTCCTCCGCGCGGCCGTAGGAGCGGGCGACGTCGAGATAGCGGACGCCCTGCGCGTAGGCGGCGTCCAGCAGTTCGTGGGCGCGCTCGCGCAGGGCGTCGGGGGTGCGGTCGCCGGGCAGGTCACGGTCCCGGTGGGGCGTGATGTACGCCGGACGGCCGACGGCCGCGAGGCCGAGTCCGAAGTGGGCGGTGGCAGTGGTCGCCGCCGACAGCCGGGCGAACGGCATCGTGGCCTCCTCGCGGGTTCGGTCGAGCACGGTCCCTCACCACCGTACTCAACCGGACCGCGAGGTTCAGTTCTTGGCGGTGGCCCAGGCGTGCTGCTTCGCCAGATCGGCCTTCACCTCGGCGAGCTGGGCGGCGACCGCCGAGGGAGCGGTGCCGCCGCGCCCGTCGCGGGAGGCGAGGGCGCCGGCCACGTTCAGGACCGTACGCACCTCGGGGGTGAGGTGCGGCGAGATCTTCGCGAACTGCTCGTCGGTGAGCTGGTCCAGCTCGATGCCGTGCCGCTCGCACTCCTTGACGCACTCGCCGGCGACCTCGTGCGCCACCCGGAACGGCACGCCCTGCTTGACCAGCCACTCCGCGATGTCGGTGGCGAGCGAGAAGCCGGCCGGGGCCAGTTCCTCCATGCGCTCGCGGTTGACGGTGAGGGTGGCCATCATGCCGGTGAAGGCGGGCAGCAGGACCTCCAGCGTGTCGCAGGAGTCGAAGACGGGCTCCTTGTCCTCCTGGAGGTCGCGGTTGTACGCGAGGGGCAGCGCCTTCAGGGTCGCCATCAGGCCGGTGAGGTTGCCGATGAGGCGGCCGGACTTGCCGCGCGCCAGCTCCGCGATGTCCGGGTTCTTCTTCTGCGGCATGATCGAGGAGCCGGTGGAGAAGGCGTCGTGGAGGGTGACGAAGGAGAACTCCTTCGTGTTCCAGATGATGATCTCCTCGGCGATCCGGGAGAGGTTGACGCCGATCATGGCGGTGATGAACGCGAACTCGGCGACGAAGTCGCGCGAGGCCGTGCCGTCGATCGAGTTGGCGGCGGAGCCGTGCTCGAAGCCGAGGTCGGCGGCGACCGCCTCCGGGTCGAGGCCGAGCGACGAGCCCGCCAGCGCGCCCGAGCCGTACGGCGAGACGGCCGTGCGCTCGTCCCACTGGCGCAGCCGCTCCGCGTCCCGGGACAGGGACTGGACGTGCGCCAGGACGTGGTGGGCGAAGAGCACCGGCTGGGCGTGCTGGAGGTGCGTACGGCCGGGCATGGCGACGTCCGCGTGCGCCTCGGCGAGGCCCACGAGGGCGTCCTGGAGCTCGGCGATCAGACCGCCGATGACACGGGCGTGGTCGCGCAGGTACATCCGGAAGAGCGTGGCGACCTGGTCGTTGCGGGACCGGCCGGCGCGCAGCTTGCCGCCGAGGTCGGCGCCGAGGCGCTCCAGGAGGCCCCGCTCCAGGGCGGTGTGGACGTCCTCGTCGGCGATGGTGCCGACGAACGAGCCGTCCGCGACGTCCGCCTCCAGCCGGTCCAGGCCCGCCAGCATGCGCGTCAGCTCGTCGGCGGTGAGCAGCCCGGCCTTGTGGAGCACGCGCGCGTGGGCACGGGAGCCGGCGATGTCGTACGGCGCGAGCCGCCAGTCGAAGTGGACGGACGCGGACAGCTTGGCCAGGGCCTCGGCCGGTCCGTCGGCGAAACGGCCGCCCCAGAGCCGGACGTCACCGTTGTTGCTGCTCACAGCTACTGCTCCTCAGGGATGGGGATGTGCGACCGCCTCCCCACCCCTTGCGGGTCGGGAGGCGGGCTGTCGAACGAGTCTCGGTTACGCGAGGTCACGCTTCGCGGCGATCTTCGACGACAGGCCGAAGATCTCGATGAAGCCCTGCGCCTTGGACTGGTCGAACGTGTCGCCCGAGTCGTACGTCGCGAGGTTGAAGTCGTACAGCGACTCGTCGGACTTCCGGCCGGTGACGACGGCGCGGCCGCCGTGCAGGGTCATCCGGATGTCGCCGGTGACGTGCTGGTTGGCCTCGTTGATGAAGCCGTCCAGGGCGCGCTTGAGCGGGGAGAACCACAGGCCGTCGTAGACCATCTCGCCCCAGCGCTGCTCGACCTGCCGCTTGTAGCGGGCCAGCTCGCGCTCGACGGTGACGTTCTCCAGCTCCTGGTGGGCGGTGATCAGCGCGATCGCGCCCGGGGCCTCGTACACCTCACGGGACTTGATGCCGACCAGCCGGTCCTCGACCATGTCGATCCGGCCGATGCCCTGGGCGCCGGCGCGCTCGTTGAGCTGCTGGATGGCCTGGAGGACGGTGACGGGCTTGCCGTCGATGGCGACCGGGACGCCCTCCTTGAAGGAGATGACGACCTCGTCGGCCTCGCGCGGGAGCGCCGGGTTCGAGGTGTACTCGTAGATGTCCTCGATCGGGGCGTTCCAGATGTCCTCCAGGAAGCCCGTCTCGACGGCGCGCCCGAAGACGTTCTGGTCGATGGAGTACGGGGACTTCTTGGTGGTCGCGATCGGGAGGTTCTTCTCCTCGCAGAAGGCGATCGCCTTGTCCCGGGTCATCGCGTAGTCGCGGACCGGGGCGATGCACTTCAGGTCGGGACCGAGCGCGGAGATGCCGGCCTCGAAGCGGACCTGGTCGTTGCCCTTGCCCGTGCAGCCGTGAGCGACGATCGAGGCGCCGTGCTTGTTGGCGGCGGCGACGAGGTGCTTGACGATGGTCGGCCGCGAGAGGGCGGAGACCAGCGGGTAGCGGTCCATGTAGAGGGCGTTGGCCTTGATCGCCGGGAGGCAGTACTCGTCGGCGAACTCGTCCTTGGCGTCCGCGACCTCGGCCTCGACGGCACCGCAGGCGAGCGCGCGCTTGCGGATGACGTCCAGGTCCTCGCCGCCCTGGCCGACGTCCACGGCAACGGCGATGACCTCGGCGCCCGTCTCCTCGGCGATCCAGCCGATGGCGACGGAGGTGTCCAGGCCGCCCGAGTAGGCGAGTACGACGCGCTCGGTCACGGGTTTCTCCTTACGATGCATGCGGTGATGGGTATAAGTATGCACTCCACCGTATGTTTCGTCAACGCGCTCGCCGGCCCGTGCGGAAGCCGCCCGAATGCACCGCGCCGGCGGGCGGCGGCCCGCTCGTACGCCGAGGGTGGGGGGAACGCTGTCGCGAGCCGTAAGGAGCCGTGGACCTATGACGCGACCGAAGATCCTCGTGGTGGGCGCGGGATTCGCCGGTGTCGAGTGCCTTCAGCGGCTGGAGCGCAGGCTGGCTCCGCGCGAGGCCGAGCTGGTGCTCGTGTCGCCGTCCGACTACCAGCTCTACCTGCCGCTGCTGCCGCACGTGGCGGCCGGGGTCCTCACCCCGCAGTCGGTCGCCGTGTCGCTGCGCCGCAGGCTGCGGCGTACGCGCATCTGCCCCGGCGGGGCCATCGGCATCGACGCCGAGGCCAAGGTGTGCGTGGTCAGGAAGGTAACCGGCGAGGTGATCGCGGAGCCGTACGACCAGCTCGTCCTGGCGGCCGGGAGCACCACCCGCACCTTCGACATCCCCGGTCTGCGCGACCACGGGCGCGGCATGAAGTCGCTGGCCGAGGCGGCGTACCTGCGCGACCACGTCATCGCGCAGCTGGACATCGCCGCCGCCACGACGGAGGAGGCGGAGCGCGCCGCGCGGTTGCAGTTCGTGGTGGTCGGCGGCGGGTACGCCGGCGTCGAGACGGCCGCCTACCTGCAACGCCTCACGTCCGCCGCCGTCCAGCGCTACCCGCGTCTGGACCGCGCGCAGATCAGGTGGCATCTGGTCGACGTGGCCCCGCGCCTGCTGCCCGAGCTGGGCGAGAAGCTGGGCGAGAAGGCGATGGCCACCCTGCGCCACCGGGGCATCGAGTTCTCCCTGGGCACGTCGGTCGCCTCGGTCGACGCCACCTCGGTCAAGCTCACGGACGGCCGCACGCTGCCCTCGCACACCCTGATCTGGACCGCCGGCGTCTCCGCGAGTCCCCTGGTGGCCACGCTCGGGGCCGAGACGGTGCGCGGCCGTCTCGCGGCGACGCCCCAGCTGACCGTCCCCGGTTTCGACGGGCTGTTCGCGGCGGGCGACGCGGCCGCCGTACCGGACCTGGCGAAGGGCGGCGACGCCGTGTGCCCGCCGACCGCCCAGCACGCCCAGCGCCAGGGCAAGGCCCTCGCGGACAACATCATGGCCCGGCTGCGCGGCGCCCCGCTGAGGCCGTACGTGCACAAGGACCTCGGCCTGGTCGTGGACCTCGGCGGCGTCGACGCGGTCTCCAAGCCCCTGGGCCTGGAGCTGCACGGCCTGCCCGCGCAGGCGGTGGCCCGCGGGTACCACCTGCTGGCGCTGCCGACGGTGACCGCGCGGACCCGCGTGATGACGAACTGGACACTGAACGCCGTGGCGGGCGACGACTTCGTCCGCACGGACTTCCAGTCCCGCAGGCCCGGCACCCTCCAGGACTTCGAGAACGCCTCCTCCTACCTGACGCCGGCGCAGGTGCGCGAGCACAGCAGGCCGCTGACCGCCGGACGCTGACGGGCGGCCGGGTCCCGGCCGTCAACGGCTGCGGTGGCCCGCTCGCCCGCGTGGCCCGTGCCCGCTCGCGCCCCGCTGGGTTCGTGCGCGGGATGACAGCAGCTCCCCCGACCGCGGAGGCCCACCGGTGCACCTTCTGCTGCCCGTCCTGTTCTCGCTGGGCGCGGCGCTCAGCAATGCCCTGGCCACGGTGCTGCAACGCATGGCCGCGCTGAGCGTGCCCCGTTCCGAGGGACTGCGCGCGGGGCTGCTGCTGGACCTGCTGCGGCGGCCCGTATGGCTGGCGGGCATCGCCGCGGTGATCGCGGCCGGCGTGTGCCAGGCGGTGGCCCTGGCCACGGGACCGCTGACGATCGTTCAGCCGCTCTTCGTCCTCGAACTGCCCTTCGCGCTGGTCATCGCGTCCGTCGTGATGCACCGGGGCCTGCCGGGCCGGGGCTGGGCCGCCGTCGCGGCCGTCGTGGTGGGGTTGGGCGTCGCGCTCGCCGCCGCGTCGCCCTCGGGCAACCGCACCGACGTCCCACCGGACCGGTGGGTGGTGGCGCTCGCCGTCTGCGCGGGGGCGGTCGTCGCGCTCACCCTGGCGGCCCTGCGGCGCCCCGAGGGCCGGGCGCGCGCGGCCTGCTTCGGGGCGGGCACGGCCATCAGCTACGCGCTCACCGCGGCGCTGATGAAGGAGTCGATGCACACGCTGGACGACCACGGGGCGGTGGCGTTCCTGACCGCCTGGCAGACGTACGGGTTCGCCGCGGCCGGGTTGGTCGCCCTCTTCCTCCTCCAGAACGCCATGCAGGCCGGGCCGCTGGTCGCGTCGCAGCCGGCCCTCACCCTCGGCGACGCGACGGTGAGCCTGGCGCTCGGCATCCTGCTGTACGAGGAACACGTCCGTACGGGCTGGTGGCTGGTGCCCGAGCTGCTCGGCGTCGCCCTGGTGGCGGCGGGAGTGGTCGCGCTCGCGCGCGTCCCCCTGACCACGTCGCTGATGGCCCCCGACACCCCGGCGCGGGCCGCTCCCTGACGGGGGCCCGCGCGGGCCCCTCGGGCCGGCGCGGGCGTCCGGGCTCTAGCGGTCGTTCTGGGCCAGGCGCAGCAGGTGGTCGGCCAGCGCCTGGCCGCCCGCCGGGTCGCGGCTGATCAGGAGCAGCGTGTCGTCGCCCGCGATGGTGCCGAGGATGGCGTTCAGCTCGGCCTGGTCGATCGCCGAGGCCAGGAACTGGGCGGCCCCCGGCGGCGTACGCAGGACGACGAGGTTGGCCGACGCCTCGGCGGAGATGAGCAGTTCGCCGGAGAGGCGGCGCATCCGCTCCTCCTTGGCCGACTCCCCCAGCGGCGCGTGCGGGGTGCGGAAGCCGCCCTCGCTGGGCACGGCGTAGATCAGCTCGCCGCCCGTGTTGCGGATCTTCACCGCGCCCAGCTCGTCGAGGTCGCGGGAGAGCGTCGCCTGGGTGACGCTCAGCCCGTCGTCGGCGAGGAGCTTCGCCAGCTGGCTCTGCGAGCGCACCGGGGCGCGGTTCAGGATGTCCACGATCCGGCGGTGCCGGGCGGTGCGGGTCTGCGGTACGGCAGGGCCGCCGTGCTCGTTGTCCTGCGCCTGCGCCTCGGTCATCGGTGTCATTCTCCGGCTCGTCGGTCCCCGTGTGCGATGTCGAGAACGCCGGGAAGTGCCCGGAGGAACGATTCCACCTCGGCGTCCGCGACGACGAACGGCGG
The DNA here is from genome assembly GCF_053610585.1 of Streptomyces sp. NPDC054887. NCBI lineage: Bacteria > Bacillati > Actinomycetota > Actinomycetes > Kitasatosporales > Streptomycetaceae > Streptomyces > Streptomyces sp. NPDC054887. The sequence goes on from NZ_JBSGYQ010000019.1 coordinate 57,184, forward strand.
CATGAGCCGTACGACATCGGGTGCGGGCGCGTTCACCAGGTAACCGGCGTCCTGAGCCGCCTGCTGCACCTGGGGAGCAAGCGACTCGGTGAGCACGATACCCAGGAGCAGGCCGGCCCCACGGACGTGGGAGACGAGCGGGTGCCCGAGTGACTCGATTCCGTCCCGCAGCTTCTCCCCCATCCGCTTGACGTGGTCGAGCAGTCCGTCGGCGGCGACGGTGTCCAGTACGGCGAGTCCCGCGGCGCACGCGACGGGGTTCCCGCCGAAGGTCGTGCCGTGCTGGCCGGGCCGCAGCAGGTCCGCCGCGGGGCCGAAGGCGAGCGTCGCGCCGATCGGGAGGCCGCCGCCGAGGCCCTTGGCGAGCGTGACGACGTCGGGTTCGACGGCCTCGTGCCCCTGGTACTCGAACCAGTGTCCCGTCCGCCCGATGCCCGTCTGCACCTCGTCGAGGACGAGCAGGGTGCCGGTGGCCCGGGTGATCTCGCGGGCGGCCGTCAGGTAGTCCTCGGGCGGCACGACGACGCCGATCTCGCCCTGGATCGGCTCGATGATCACCAGCGCGGTGTCGGTCGTGACGGCGGCGCGCAGCGCGTCGGCGTCACCGTACGGGACGTGCGTGACGTCGCCGGGGAGGGGCAGGAAGGGGGTCCGCTTGGCTTCCTGGCCGGTGAGGGCGAGGGAGCCCATGGTGCGGCCGTGGAAGCCGCCGTGGGTGGCGACCATGTGCGTACGGCCGGTCAGGCGCCCGATCTTGAAGGCGGCCTCGTTGGCCTCGGCGCCCGAGTTGCAGAAGAAGACGCGGCCGGGCCGGCCGGAGATCTGGATCAGCCGCTCGGCCAGCGCGAGGGGCGGCTCGGCGATGAACAGGTTCGAGACGTGGCCGAGGGAGGCGATCTGGCCGGACACGGCCTCGACGATCGCGGGGTGGGCGTGGCCCAGCGCGTTCACGGCGATGCCGCCGACGAAATCGGCGTATTCCTTGCCGTCGGCGTCCCACACCGTGGCGCCGAGACCGCGTACGAGGGACAGCCCGGGGGTGCCGTAGTTGTCCGTCATGACGCCCTGCCAGCGCTGCTTCAGCTCCTGCCCCGCGGTCGGTGCGTGCTGCGTCACCGCGTTCCCCCCTCGTGTTCGTCGGGCACGACCATCGTGCCGATGCCCTCGTCGGTGAAGATCTCCAGCAGGATCGAGTGCTGTACGCGGCCGTCGATCACGCGGGCGGTGTTGACCCCGTTGCGTACGGCGTGCAGGCAGCCCTCCATCTTGGGGACCATGCCGCTGGAGAGCTCGGGCAGCAGCTTCTCCAGCTCCCTGGCGGTGAGCCGGCTGATGACCTCGTCACTGTTCGGCCAGTCCTCGTAGAGCCCTTCGACGTCGGTGAGGACCATCAGAGTCTCCGCGCCCAGCGCGGCGGCGAGCGCGGCCGCAGCGGTGTCGGCGTTGACGTTGAACACGTGGTGGTCGTCGGCGCTGCGGGCGATGGACGAGACGACCGGGATGCGGCCGTCGTCGAGCAGGGCCTGGATGGCGCCGGTGTCGATGGCGGTGATCTCGCCGACCCGCCCGATGTCGACGCTCTCGCCGTCGATCTTCGGGAAGTGCTGGGTGGCGGTGATGGTGTGCGCGTCCTCGCCGGTCATGCCGACGGCGAGCGGTCCGTGCTGGTTGAGCAGCCCGACCAGTTCGCGCTGCACCTGGCCGGCCAGGACCATGCGTACGACGTCCATCGCCTCGGGCGTGGTGACCCGCAGGCCCGCCTTGAACTCGCTGACCAGGCCGTGCCGGTCGAGCTGCGCGCTGATCTGCGGGCCGCCGCCGTGCACGACGACCGGCTTGAGACCGGCGTGCCGCAGGAAGACGACGTCCTGGGCGAAGGCGGCCTTGAGGTCCTCGTCGACCATGGCGTTGCCGCCGAACTTGATGACGACGGTCCGGCCGTGGTGCCGGGTGAGCCACGGCAGCGCCTCGACGAGGATCTGCGCCTTGGGCAGTGCGGTGTGCTTGCGGGCGCTCATGAGCTGTACGCGCTGTTCTCGTGGACGTAGTCGGCGGTCAGGTCGTTGGCCCAGATGACCGCCGACTCCTCGCCCTCGGCCAGGTCCGCCGTGATCCGGACCTCCCGGTACCGCATGTCGACGAGGTCGCGGTCGTCGCCGACGCTGCCGTTGCGGCAGACCCACACACCGTTGATGGCCACGTTGAGCCGGTCCGGGTCGAACGCGGCCTTCGTGGTGCCGATCGCGGACAGGACACGGCCCCAGTTGGGATCCTCGCCGTGGATGGCGCACTTGAGGAGGTTGTTGCGGGCGATGGAGCGGCCCACCTCGACGGCGTCGTCCTCGCTCGCGGCGCCCACGACCTCGATCCGGATGTCCTTGCTGGCGCCCTCCGCGTCGCCGATGAGCTGGCGGGCCAGGTCGTCGCAGACGGTGCGTACGGCCGCGGCGAACTCGTCGTGGCCGGGCGTCACTCCGGACGCGCCGGAGGCCAGCAGCAGGACGGTGTCGTTCGTCGACATGCAGCCGTCGGAGTCGACCCGGTCGAAGGTCTGGCGGGTGGCGTCGCGCAGCGCCCCGTCGAGCACGTCCGCCTCGACGTCGGCGTCGGTGGTCAGCACCACGAGCATCGTCGCCAGCCCCGGCGCGAGCATGCCCGCGCCCTTGGCCATGCCGCCGACCGTCCAGCCGTCGCCGCCCGCGACGGCCGTCTTGTGGACGGTGTCGGTGGTCTTGATGGCGATCGCGGCCTTCTCGCCGCCGTGCGGGGAGAGTTCGGCCGCGGCCTTCTCGATGCCGGGCAGGAGCTTGTCCATGGGCAGGTTGATGCCGATGAGTCCCGTGGAGGCGACGGCGATCTCACCGGCGCCGTGGTCGCCGCCCGCCGAGCTCAGCACCTCGGCGGCCTTCTCGGCGGTGGCGTGGGTGTCCTGGAAGCCCTTGGGGCCCGTACAGGCGTTGGCGCCGCCGGAGTTGAGGACGACGGCGGAGATCCGGCCGCCCTTGACGACCTGCTCGGACCACAGGACCGGCGCGGCCTTCACGCGGTTGGAGGTGAAGACGCCCGCGGCGGCCAGGCGGGGCCCGTTGTTGACCACGAGGGCCAGGTCGGGGTTGCCGCTGTCCTTGATTCCCGCGGCGATGCCCGCCGCGGTGAATCCCTTCGCTGCCGTGACGCTCACTGCATCTCCTCGTTCGCCCCGCCGCTGTGGCGGCTGTTGTCTCTGTCGTCCGCGCGCGGCGCGGCCTTCGTCGTGCTCCGCGGCCCGGCGGTCGCGGGCGCGTCGCTCACGGAGCCACTCCCGTGGTGGGAAGACCCGTCTCCTCGGGAAGCCCGAGCGCGATGTTCATGCTCTGCACCGCGCCGCCCGCCGTGCCCTTGGCGAGGTTGTCGATGGCGCTGATCGCGACGACGCGGCCGGCCGCCTCGTCGTACGCGACCTGGATCTGGACGGCGTTGGAGCCGTACACGGAGGCGGTCGCCGGCCACTGCCCCTCCGGGAGGAGGTGTACGAAGGGCTCGTCCGCGTACGCCTTCTCGTACGCCTCCCGTACGCCCGCCGCCGTCACGCCCGGCCGCGCCTTGGCGCTGCACGTGGCGAGGATGCCGCGGGACATGGGGGCCAGCGTCGGGGTGAAGGAGACGGTGACCGGCTCCCCCGCGGCGGCGCTGAGGTTCTGGATCATCTCCGGCGTGTGGCGGTGGCCGCCGCCGACGCCGTACGGCGACATCGAGCCCATCACCTCGCTGCCGAGCAGGTGCGGCTTGAGCGCCTTGCCCGCGCCGGACGTGCCGGTCGCGGCGACGATCACGGCGTCGGGCTCGGCGAGCTTCCCCGCGTATGCCGGGAAGAGCGCGAGCGAGACGGCGGTCGGGTAGCAGCCGGGCACGGCGATCCGCCTGGACCCTTCGAGCGCGGCCCGGGCTCCGGGCAGCTCGGGCAGGCCGTAGGGCCAGGTGCCGGCGTGCGGGGAGCCGTAGAACTTCTCCCAGTCGGCGGCCTCGCGCAGCCGGAAGTCGGCGCCCATGTCGACGACGAGCACGTCGTCGCCGAGCTGCTCGGCGACGGCGGCCGACTGGCCGTGCGGGAGCGCGAGGAACACGACGTCGTGCCCGGCGAGCACCTCGGCGGTTGTCGGCTCCAGCACGCGTGCGGCCAGCGGCAGCAGGTGCGGCTGGAGGGATCCCAGGCGCTGACCGGCGTTGGAGTGGCCGGTCAGGGCGCCGATCTCCACGCCGGGGTGGGCGAGCAGGAGGCGGAGCAGCTCCCCGCCCGCGTATCCGCTCGCTCCTGCCACTGCTGCGCGTACCGCCATCGAAAAATCCTCCTCGTCGATGGCATGACTATACGCACCACCGCACTTTTATGCAACGAAGTGTTGCGGGAAACGGGCCGGCCGGCCGTGCGGGCCGGTACCGGGCGGGCCGGCCCCCAGGCCACCCGGGTGCGACTTCCGCCCGGCCGGCCGTGCTCAGCCGGTGGCGGAACCGAACCACGTGGGCAGCGCGCCGAGCAGCCCCTTCTGGTCGTCGCCGGCCCACGCCACGTGGCCGTCCGGCCGCAGCAGCACCGCGGGCGCCTCCAGTTCCTCGCTCACGTCGACGACGTGGTCGACCCGGTCCTCCCAGCCGGCCACCGAGAGGCGGCCGGTCTGGTCCAGCAGCAGCCCGCGCCCGCCGCGCGTCAGCTCGTAGAGGCGGCCTCGCTTCAGCCCGACGTCCCGCATCCGGCGGCCCAGCAGCTCGTGGTCCCCGCCGAAGTCGTAGCGGACCGCGATGGCGGTGATCTTCTCGATGAGGTGCCGGTTCACCTCCTCGAAGTCCATCAGTTCCGCGAGGATCCGGCGCACCGCGCGGGCGCCCGGCTCGGTGGACATCAGCTGCATCTGCGCGCGGGTGTTGTCCAGCACGTCGGCGGCCACCGGGTGCCGTTCGGTGTGGTAGCTGTCCAGCAGCCCGTCGGGCGCCCAGCCGTTGACCTCCGCGGCCAGCTTCCAGCCGAGGTTGAACGCCTCCTGGACGCCGAGGTTGAGCCCCTGTCCGCCGGTCGGCGGGTGGATGTGCGCCGCGTCGCCGGCCAGCAGCACCCGGCCCACGCGGTAGCGCTCGGCCAGCCGGGTGGCGTCGCCGAAGCGGGAGATCCAGCGCGGTGAGTGCACGCCGAAGTCGGTTCCGGCGACCGCCCGCAACCGCTGCCCGAGCTCGTCGAGGGTCGGCGCGGCCGTCCGGTCCTCGGCCACCCCGTCGGCGGGGACGACCACGCGGTACACCCCCTCCCCCAGCGGCATGAAGCCGAACCGCAGCTGGGTCTTGCGGACTTCGGCCGCGGCGGCCGCCAGCTCCTCCGGCCCCACGCCCACCTCCACCTCGCCCAGCAGCGTCTCGACCCGGGACGGCTCGCCGGGAAAGCCGACGCCGAGCAGTCTGCGCACCGTGCTGCGGCCGCCGTCGCAGCCGACGAGGTAGCGCGAGCGCAGCCGCGTGCCGTCGGCCAGCTCGACGGTCACACCCTCCTCGTCCTGGCTCAGCCCGACCAGTTCGCGGCGCCGCCGGATCTGCGCGCCGAGTTCCGTGGCGTGCTCGGTCAGCAGCCGCTCGGTGACCTGCTGCGGGATGGCGAGGACGTACGAGTGCGCGGTGTCCAGCCGCTCGGGCCACGAGGTGCCCAGGCCGGCGAAGAAGCCGCCGACCGTGAACTGCCTGCCGTGCGCGAGGAACCGCTCCAGCAGTCCGCGCTGGTCCATCACCTCGACACTGCGCGCGTGCAGCCCCTGCGCCCGGGACTGCGTCGTCGGCTCCGCCTCCTTCTCCAGCACGAGCACGTCCACCCCGTGCAGCCGCAGCTCGCCCGCCAGCATCAGACCGGTCGGTCCGCCGCCGGCGATGATCACGTCTGTCATACGTCCCCCTCGTTCCCCATGGCCCACGCCGGCCGACCGCTCGGCGCGGCCCGCCACCGGGCGCGCGACCGCGCCTCACGTGCCCGGCCGGTCCCCGATGTGCGCGGATTCCGGCTTCGACGGGAGATTCTGCGGCAGGACGGGGGTCTTGCCGCAAGGCCCCCAGTGCGCTATAGGTTGAGAGTGGCAAGGAGAGCACGATCTCCTTGCCCTTGTTTTTTGTGCGTACCAACTGCCGTACGGCGGGCGGCGATAGCCTGAGCCGCGTGGACGAACGCGAGCTTGACGGAGTGGAGATCATCGCCTTCGCGGACAGCGGGGCGTTCGAGGGCTGGCTGGCCGTGCACCACACGCGCACCGAGGGCGTGTGGATCAAGGTGGCCAAGAAGAAGTCCGGCATCGCGTCGGTCACGGACGACGAGCTGGTCGACATCGGGCTGTGCTACGGGTGGATCTCCGGGCAGCGGCGGTCGCTCGACGCCCAGTACTACCTGCAGAAGTACGTGCCCCGCCGGCCCAGGAGCCTGTGGTCACGCGTGAACGTCGACAAGGTCGCGGCGCTGACGGCCGCCGGCCGGATGCGCGAGCCCGGCCTGGCCGAGGTCCGCAGAGCGCAGCAGGACGGGCGGTGGGCGGCGGCGTACGAGTCCCAGCGGACCGCGGCCGTGCCCCCCGATCTCGCGGCGGCGCTGGAGGCCGACCCGGCGGCCCGCAAGGCGTTCGAGGCGCTGGACAGGAGTGGCCGCTACCAGGTAATCCTGCCGCTGTTGCAGGCGCTCACGCCCGAAGCCCGGCAGGTCCGGCTCGACCGGGCGCTGCGGCTGCTGTCGGGCGGCGAAGGGGCGGGGTGACCCGGGCGGGGGGAAAGCGGCGTACGGCCTGCGCTCCGGTCGTTTCCCTCATCGGCGTCTTCGCCCCGGCCGGCCGACCGGCCGCCCCCGCACCTGGTCTGCGCACCCCGGCGGCAGGGCGCCGGCGGTCGCCCGCCCCTGCCCGGGACGGGAGTGGGAGCGGCGGGCGCTCGGATAGCCTGAGGGCACAATGAACCATTTGACGACGTCACACGGCGAGTACGACCTCGTCCGCTTTCCCGAGGACCCCCGCGACCGCCTCCGCGCCTGGGACGCGGCCGACGCGTACCTGCTGCGGCACCTCGAAGGCGCGGACGACGCCCCGCCCGTGGACCTGGCGGGCTCCGTCGTCGTGGTCGGCGACCGCTGGGGCGCGCTGGCGACCGCCCTCGCCCGGTACCGGCCGACCCAGATCAGCGACTCGTTCCTCGCCCAGCGGGCGACCCGGGTGAACCTGGAGCGCAACGGGGCCGACGTGTCGGCCGTACGGCTGCTCTCCACCCAGGAGCCGCCGCCGGAGCGGATCGACGTCCTGCTGATCCGCGTGCCCAAGAGCCTGGCGCTGCTGGAGGACCAGTTGCACCGGCTCGCCCCGCACGTCCACGCGGGCACCGTCGTCGTCGGCACGGGGATGGTCAAGGAGATCCACACCTCGACGCTCAAGCTGTTCGAACGGATCCTCGGTACGACGCGGACGTCGCTCGCGGTGCGCAAGGCGCGGCTCATCTTCTGCACGCCGGACCCGGACCTGGCCCGGGGCAGCGACCCCTGGCCGTACACGTACACCCTGCCCGCCGACGCCGGCGCGGCGGGCGGCCTCACCGTGACCAACCACGCGGGGGTCTTCTGCGCCGAGCGGCTCGACATCGGCACGAGGTTCTTCCTGGGGCACCTCCCCCCGCGCCGGGGGCCCGAGCGGGTCGTGGACCTCGGCTGCGGCAACGGTGTGGTGGGGACGGCGGCGGCCCTGGCCAATCCCGAGGCGGAGCTCACGTTCACCGACGAGTCGTTCCAGGCGGTGGCGTCGGCCGAGGCCACGTTCCGGGCGAACGCGGGAGCGGACCGCAAGGCGGAGTTCCTGGTGGGCGACGGCCTGTCGGGCGTGCCGGAGGGGACGGTCGACCTCGTGCTGAACAACCCGCCGTTCCACAGTCACCGGACCACGACGGACGCGACGGCGCGGCGCATGTTCGGCGGGGCGCGGGACGCGCTGCGCGCGGGCGGCGAGCTGTGGGTGGTCGGCAACCGGCATCTGGGCTACCACGTGACGCTGCGCCGCATCTTCGGCAACAGCGAACTGGTGGCGAGCGACCCGAAGTTCGTCGTCCTGCGCGCGGTGAAGCGGTAGCGCGGGACGGACCGGGGCCCCGTCCCCGTCCTACGCCGCCCCCCGCAGGTCCTCCCACGCGCCGCGCAGCCGCCGCACCCCCTCCGTGATCTCCGCCGGGCCCGCGACGCCCGCGTAGCTCAGCCGCAGGTGCGCGGCCGTCGGTTCGGCGCTGAAGTACGGGCGGCCGGGCGCGATCGCGACGCCCGCGCGCAGCGCCGCCGAGACCACGGCGGTCTCCTGCGCGCCGTCGGGCAGCCGCAGCCACAGGTGGTAGCCGCCGGCCGGGATGTGCGGCAGGGCCAGGTCGGGGAGGCCGAGGCGCAGGGCGGCCGCCATGGTGTCCCGGCGGGTCCGCAGCTCGTGCGCCACCGTCCGCAGGTGCCGGGGCCAGGCCGGCGACCCGACCAGCTCCACGGCGGCCTCCTGGAGCGGCCGGGGCACGAAGAAGTTCTCCACCACCTGGATGGCCCGCAGCCGCTCCAGCACCGGCCCCCGGGCCGCGAGGGCGCACACCCGGAAGCTCGGCGAGGTCGCCTTGGTGAGCGAGCAGACGTGCACGACGACGCCGTCGTGGTCGTCGGTGGCGAGCGGCCGGGACAGCGGCCCCGCGTCGTCGTGGACCAGCCGCCGTACGAAGTCGTCCTCGACGACGAAGGCCCCCGCCTCCCGGGCGATGCGCAGGACCTCGGGGCGGCGCTCGGCCGAGAGCACCGCCCCGGTCGGGTTCTGGAAGAGCGGCTGGCAGACGAAGACGCGGGCGCCGGTGGCGCGGAACGCCGCGGCGAGCAGTTCGGGCCGTACGCCGTCGGAGTCCACCGGCACCGGTACCGGGCGCAGTCCCGCCGCGCGGGCGATCGCCAGCATGCCGGGGTACGTCGGCGACTCCACCAGCACCGGCGCACCGGGCGGCGCCAGCGCGCGCAGGGCGGTCGTCAGGGCGCTCTGACCGCCGGCGGCGATGAGCACTTCGGCGGCCGTGATCGCGCCGCCGATGCCCCGGGCGAACCACTCGCGCAGTTCGAGGACGCCGTCGGTGGGCGGTCTCCCCCAGGCGCCGGGGCGGCGGCCGGCCCGGGCGAGGGCGGCGGCCATGGCGCGCTCGGGCTGGAGGGCGGCGTGCAGGTAGCCGCTGTTGAACTCGATGACGCCGGGCGGCGGCGCCGCGAGCGTCACCAGGACGCCGGACGCGTCGACCGAGCGCGGGACGAGGTCGGTGGCCCCGTCCGCGCTGAGCGCGACCTCCTGCCAGGACGTGTCGCCGGGCGCCGCCGCGTCCGGGCGGGGCTCGGCCCGGAAGGCGCCCGCGCCGGGACGGGTGACGACCAGGCCCTCGGCGGCGAGCTGGGCCAGGGCGCGCGAGACCGTCACGGGGCTCACCCGGTAGCGCTCGACCAGCACCCGGCTCGACGGCAGCTTTCCACCTGGCGAGTAGCGGTTCAGCTCCCGCTTCAGGGATTCTGCCAAATCCATGACACTGCTACGCTCATGCATGACAGCACAGAATAGCGCTATCGGCACCAGGACAGTAGCGGTCAGCAGCGGCACGGGGCACGGCCTTCCGGCAGCGAAGGGCTCGGCGCGCACTGGAACCCTGCTCGCCGCCCTCGGCGTCACCGCCTTCTCGCTCACCTTCCCGGCCACCGCCTGGGGCCTCGAAAGTTTCGGCCCCTGGTCGCTCGTGGCCGTACGCAGTGTCCTCGCGGCACTCGTCGCCGGGGCCGCCCTGCTCGCCCTGCGCATACCGGTGCCCGCCCGCCGCCACTGGGCGGGGCTGGCCGTGGTCGGCGGCGGGGTCGTCGTCGGTTTCCCGCTGCTGACCACCCTCGCGCTCCAGACGTCCACCACGTCCCACGCCGCCGTGGTGGTGGGTTTGCTGCCCCTGACCACCGCGGCCCTGTCGGCGCTGCGGACCGGCGCCCGGCCGTCCCGCGCCTTCTGGGCTGCGGCCCTCGCCGGCGCGGCCGTGGTGATCGCGTTCACCCTGGGGCAGAGCGGCGGCGCGGTGTCCACCGGGGACCTCTTCCTCTTCGGCGCGCTGCTGGTCTGCGCCGCCGGCTACACCGAGGGCGGGCGGCTCGCGCGCGAGATGCCGGGCTGGCAGGTCATCGGCTGGGCGCTGGTCCTGTGCCTGCCGCTCGCCGTGCCGGCGGCTGCCGTGGCGCTCACCCTGGAGCCGGTGCACCTGACCGCGCACGGCGTCACCGGGCTGCTGTGGGTCGCGATCGGTTCGCAGTTCCTGGGCCTGCTCGTCTGGTACCGCGGCATGGCGGAGATCGGCGTGTCCCGGGCCAGTCAGCTCCAGCTCGCCCAGCCGTTGCTGACGCTGTTCTGGTCGGTCGTCCTGCTCGGCGAGCACCTCTCCCCCGCCGCCCCGCTCGCGGCCGTCGGCGTACTCGTCTGCATCGCGGTCACCCAGCGCGCCCGGACCTGAACCGGCCCGGTCCGCACGCCACGACGGCCCGGGCTTAGAGGACCGGACGGGCGTACGGAAAGCGCCGACTCCGTCCGCCGGTCATAGACTGGCCGTACCTAGAGTCCGCCTCCAGAAGGGCACTTCCGATGCAAGCGAGCGTGGGCGACCAGCTGCTGGTGCACGGCAGGACCGTGGGTCACGAGGACAAGGTCGCGAAGATCGTCGAGGTGCTGGGTTCCGAGGGCACTCCGCCGTACCGTGTCCGCTTCGACGACGGGCACGAGGCGCTGGTCTCGCCGGGCCCCGACTCCGTCGTACGGCACACGGAGCACGGCTGAACGGCACCATAGGACCGCGAGGGCCGGGACGGTCAGGCGGGCGGCCTCACCCGGGACGGGTAGTGGTCCGCCACCACCCGGTCCATCGCCCCGACACGGTCGGCCGCGACCTCCTTCGCCGAGAAGAAGACGTGGCCGCGCACCTGCGGGTAGTCCTCGGCGAAGGTCAGATGGCGGGACAGCTCGGCCGGATCCTGCCAGGCGGCGGGCTGCGCCGGGTCGCCGGCCTTGTAGAGCGCCTCACCGGCGTAGAGGTCGACGCCGGTGCCGCGCACGGTCCGAGCCCACCACGGCACCAGCTTCGCGTAGTCGGCGGCCTCGAAGCCGATGTTCCAGTAGAGCTGCGGCACGATGTAGTCGATCCAGCCCTCCCGCACCCACTTGCGCGTGTCCGCGTGCAGATCGTCGTACGTCTGCACGCCCGCCCGGGTCGGTGAGCCCAGGGGGTCGGTCGAGGCGTTGCGCCACACCCCGAAGGGGCTGATCCCGAAGCGGACCTTCTTGCCCTTCTTCTTGACCGCCCTGATCCGGGCCGCCGTCTCGCTGACCAGCCGGTCGGTGTTGTCGCGCCGCCAGGCGGCCCTGTCCGGGAATCCGGCGCCGTGGCGCGCGTACGCCTCGTCGTCGGCGAAGACCTGCCCGGCCACCGGGTACGGGTAGAAGTAGTCGTCCCAGTGCACGGCGTCGACGTCGTAGCGCTCCACGGCGTCCAGCATGGCGTCCTGGACGAAGCGCCTGACCTCCGGCAGCCCCGGGTTGTAGTACAGCTTGCCGCCGTAGGGCAGCACCCAGTCCGGGTGGACGCGTGCCGGGTGCGACTCCACGAGCCGCGAGGGGTCGGTGTGGTTCGCCACGCGGTACGGGTTGAACCAGGCGTGCAGCTCCAGGTCCCGGCGGTGCGCCTCCTCCACCGCCGTCCCCAGCGGGTCCCAGCCCGGATCCCGGCCCTGGACGCCGGTGAGGTACTGCGACCAGGGTTCGTACGGCGAGGGCCACAGCGCGTCGGCGGTGGGCCGCACCTGGAAGACCACCGCGTTCAGCCTGCGCCGCACCGCCGTGTCCAGGTGGGCCAGCAGCTCGGCCTTCTGCTGGTCGGCGGTCAGGCCGGCCCGGGAGGGCCAGTCGCGGTTGGCGACGCTCGCCAGCCACATTCCGCGGAACTCGCGCCTCGGTTTCCTGCGCCGCGCTCCGGGCGCCGCCGCGGCGTCCCCGGCCACCGCCAGCACGGACAGCGCCCCTGCCGCCGCCAACAACCCTCTTCGACCGATGTGAACCATATGTCGCCCCTTACTGGTGCATACGTCCCGTCGTATCCGCAGAGCATGCCCGCCCCGGCCCCTCACGCACACGTGGGTCCGGAGTAACGTCGGGGGCCGAGGCGGGCACCGGCACAACCGGTGCCTGCCGAACTGTTGATCAGCGAAAGGCACGATGTGACGGACTCCATGGCGGATGTGCAGCGCGTCGGAGTGGTGGGCTGCGGCCAGATGGGCGCGGGCATTGCCGAGGTGTGTGCCCGCAGCGGCCTCGAGGTGAAGGTCGCCGAGACCACGGGCGAGGCCCTGGAGATCGGCCGCACCCGGCTCTACAACTCCCTCTCGAAGGCCGCCGAACGCGGCAAGATCACCGAAGAGGAGCGCGACGAGACCCTCGCCCGCCTCAGCTTCACGACCGACCTCGGGGAGTTCGCCGACCGCGACCTCGTCATCGAGGCCGTCGTCGAGAACGAGTCGATCAAGACGGAGATCTTCCAGGTCCTGGACCAGGTCGTGACCCGGCCGGACGCGATTCTCGCCTCCAACACCTCCTCGATCCCGCTGGTGAAGCTGGCCGTCGCGACCTCGCGTCCGGACCAGGTCATCGGCATCCACTTCTTCAACCCGGCGCCGGTGCAGAAGCTCGTCGAGCTGATCCCCGCGCTGACCACCTCCGAGGAGACGATCAAGCGCGCCGAGGCCGTCGTGCAGAACGTGCTCGGCAAGCACGCGATCCGCGCCCAGGACCGCTCCGGCTTCGTGGTCAACGCGCTCCTGATCCCGTACCTCCTCTCGGCGATCCGGATGTTCGAGTCCGGCATCGCGAGCCGCGAGGACATCGACAACGGCATGGAGCTGGGCTGCGCCCACCCGATGGGCCCGCTGAAGCTCGCCGACCTCATCGGCCTGGACACGGTCGCCTCGGTCGCCGACTCGATGTACTCGGAGTACAAGGAGCCGCTGTACGCCGCTCCCCCGCTGCTCCAGCGCATGGTGGACGCGGGCCGCCTCGGCCGCAAGACGGGCTCGGGCTTCTACCCGTACGACTGACCGCCCGACCGCGGGTCTGGCGCTCACGCTGCCGGGCCCGCGGGGGCACGTTCTCCGAGGTCAGGACCGTGTGCGGCCCCGAACGAGCCTCGCCTTCTACTGCCGACCCGGCTCCGTGCCGGAGCGCTGCGGAGCGACGGCGCGGATGCGCGAGTCCGAAGCCCTGGGCCTTTCAGCGCTGTCGCAGACTTCCGTGCTTGTACTGCGAAAACTCCCTCGGATGTCCCTCCGACAGAGCTGAAAGTCCCTGAAAAGTCCCTGGCGACTCCAACTCAGGCCTACGCATTACAAGACCGAGAGCGGTCGTGCCGGGTGGTGCCGCACCATGTTTCCTGATGACGTTTTCCCAGATCAGACCATGTGCGGCAGTCTCCCCCGTGCGGCCTCGTACTGGCTCGTCCCACCTTGAAGCGGAGACACCCGCACTGACCTTGTAGGCGAATCCGCCTACAAGGTCACTCACAATCTTTCGACTGGCCGGGATCGCAGGGCACGGTCTCACTAGATGCGGACAATGGCGGATTAAATACCACTCGCTTCTTTGAACGCGGCGTTCCGCGCACGTTGTGCAGGAGTACTGCTGAAACCATCCATAGCTCTGCGCAACTTCCGTGCCGCTGCGGGCAGGGGACGCAACGCGTGGCCCAGCGACGTGGCGAGCTGGGGCCCGGCCTCCCGAAGTACGGGAGCAAGACTCGTGATGATGTCATCGGGCACCGACTCCTGGTGATGCTCGATGAGCGCGCCGATAAACGTAGCTGCTCGGGTGGCACTGCTTTGATCTTCGGTCATGAACGGCAAGACATGCATCCAGAGAGTAGCGGGGTCGCTGGACACGGCGATCGCGGAGGCGGCAAGCGGAGGCGTCCAATCCGGCTGCTCCAGACGGTTGCTCAGGTACTGCATGACCGCGTTGTCGAATTCCGGAGCCTCCTGGATCAGAGCAAGTACATCGCTAATCTGGTCGCCGGACTTGACGAGCGCGGTGCTGAGAAGATCTGCGTCCGCGTGATCAGCACGGTGAACCAGTGCTGGGCAACGGGTTCGGGCGAAGGCCAGCAGACTGCCTTGCTGGTCTGCGGTGGAGTGATTCCACAGTGCGTCCGCGTATTGCCAGGGTTCGGTGTCGTCGGTCTCCAGCAGATGCTGGATCAGGTGGTCGCGCAGCACTGGGATGCTTTGCAGTTCGGGGCGCTCGGCTGCTGCCACGGTGAGGCTGCGGGTGGCGGACGAGAGGGTCGTCCAGTGTGAGGCGAACCAGTTCAGCCAGTTCATGTCGACCACGGGAGTGGTGATGTAGTGGGCCGCGAAATCCAGTGCGATGGCCGGGGTGCCGGAGTTCATGAGTTGTTGGACCTGTCGGATAACGGGGGCGAGTTGCTCCTCTCGTGCGGTTGGGTTCCGCAGAAGGACTCGAAGGCTGGGCAGCACTTCATGCGCGTGAACCGGATTGTTGGGAGCGAGAGAACCCGTGAGGCGCTGGATCAAAGTGGTCGTCATGTCGATGCCAGGGCCAACGGTCAACAGCATCGGCAAGGTAGCCATATCCCACTTACGCGGCCATGCGCTCGGCATGCCCCGTACAAGCCGTAGCCGGCGGATCCGGCGGGCGCCTCAGCTACCTGGTCACCGGATACGCCGAAGCCCGGGAAGCGCTCGCCGACGCCCGGCTCTCGAAGGACACCGCCGGGTTCTTCGCGGGCAAGGAATCAAAGCGGCGCCTCCACCCCGCGGTGGCGCACAACATGCTGTCGAGCGACCCGCCCGAGCACACCCGGCTGCGCAAGCTGGTCACCAGGGCGTTCACAACCGGGGCGGTCGCGGAACTGCGCCCGTTCATCGCCAGGGTCACCGAAGACCTCCTGGACCAGTGGCCTGTCGGTGAGCCCTTCGACTTCGTGACCGGCTTGGCCGTCCCGCTACCCGTCATCGTGATCTGCGAACTGCTCGGAGTACCGGAGGAAGACCGGCCCGACATCCAGCGCTGGTCCGGCGAACTGTTCGCGGCCGGACAGCCAGAGGTCATCGACGCGGCCTCGCACTCCCTGGCCGACTACATGACAGACCTCATCGCCGCCAAGCGCCGACACCCCGGCAAATCGCTCCTCGACCGCCTGATCTCGGCCCGCGACGGCCACGACCGGCTCAGTGAGGAGGAACTGGTCTCCCTCGCGGTGCTCCTACTCGTGGCCGGCCACGAGACCACCACCAACTTCCTCGGCAACGCGACCCTCTCCCTGCTCCAGCACCCGGCCGAACTCGACCGCCTCCGCCAGAACCCAAACGACATCCCTGCGGTGCTGGACGAACTACTTCGATTCGACTCCCCCGTCAGCACGGCCACCTTCCGGTACACCACGGAGGCCATCACGCTCGGCGGCACCGACATCCCGGCAGGCGCACCGGTGCTGGTCGCCCTCGGAGCCGCCAACCGCGACCCGGAACGGTTCCCGTCACCGGACCAGCTCGATGCGAACCGGGACGCTGCCGGCCACCTCGCCTTCGGGCACGGTATCCACCGCTGCGTCGGCGCTCCCCTGGCCAAGGCCGAGGCCGAAATCGCGCTGCGCGCGGTACTGACACGGTTCCCCGGCCTCCGGCTCGCCGTACCGCCCGACCAGCTTCAGTGGCGGCACGCCCGTCTTGTACGCGGTCTGGCCTCGCTTCCCGTCCTGTACTAAGTCGTGTCGTCACGTAGCGCCACCTCTCGTCGGCCTGCGGAGACGCCACTCTGCGCTCCGACGCAGGGCTGGACGTCGGCTCAAGCGATCAGCGCCTGCCATTCCAGGGTGGGATGCCTTGCCGCACCGGTACGGGCTCCGGGCCTTGTGAGGACGGCTGCACTCGTCGCCCTCGACCAGAAGCGCCACCGTGGCCTGCCTCCGTGCAGGCAAACCGGACACGGGTGGACATAGGGGGCGTGTGGGGTCCCCCCGGCGTACCGGAAGCCACACCGCCACGTTAGCCGCTCGGACTTGCCACGATTCCGAGGTCGATCAGCGCGCACCTCGTGTCAGCAACACCATTGTCACAGCGGGCGGTTGCACCCTCCGTGGGCCTTCCGGGCGTGCCAGAATGTGCAGCGAAGTGCTTACACCTAACGGCAGAGGCCCGCGCGCGTTCTCCATCTCCAACATCCCTACCCCCACGCAGAGCGGCCGCAATTCGAGTGTCGGACGCATCGCTGCGGGCCCGGAGGACAGGCCAGTCCCCCACCTTCGGCGCTGCGCTGTCTCTGGCTATTGGTCCCTGGCCTGTCCCTCACCCCCGGCGCCAAACGGGAGCGAGGCACTACCCACCCGAACCGGGGTTCCCGCCAAACCCGGTTCCAATCGGAAGGATTTTGCGATGGCCAGCAACCTTGACCCGTGAGTCGCAGGCTGCCGATCGCCCTGAGTGCGCTTGCCGCTACCTCAGCCTCGGTCGCAGTCAGCCCCTGGATTGCCGTCGCCGCAGTCGGCATGCCTCTGCTTGTGCTCGTCGGCATTTTCATGCCGGCCGTCTGGTCCAAGAGGCCCGCCCGACGCCGCGATGCCCGCCTTCTCGCTGAACGCATCCTTCGGATGCTAGAGAGGGGGCGCTGACGATTCCCTCACGAGCCACACGTGCGCCGCCGCAATCCTGCGAGCCCCGTTGCCGTCTGTCGGCGACGGGGCTCGCGCGTTCAGCGGGTCAGGCAGCCTGGACTCCGCCGAGGTACCGCTACCCGGACCGTACGGAGCAGCCGAGCCGCTCTGCCAGCGTCGTGCCGGTGACCTTCGCATCCTCGGCCTGCATGGATGGCTACGGTGTTCTTGACGACGGTCAGCGGGACGGCCCTCCTGGCGGTGCGCTTCGGAGGGACCGGATCTTACGGGGCACTGTCGCGCTGGCCCGCGCACGACTGCGATTCTCACGTTCCATGGTTCCCGTCGCAGATCGCGGCACTGGAACTACAGTGTGATCTCGTGCTGGTATGGCCCCCGGCTTCCCGGGGAGGGGTGAGGCGACATCATGCAGTTCGTCGTGGTGGAGGGGACACAGGATCTGCCTGAGGACTACAGGGGCGCTTACCTCATTCCAGATAACTGGAATGACTACGGCTACGTGACGATGTACGAGCTAGGCATCAAGCGCCGTGGGCGACGACCGAAGTCCATTGGCGGCGTTCGGATCGGGCATCTTGAGATGGGGTCAAGTCGCCATGACGAGTTCTTTCGGACAGAACAACGCCTGCCACGCCGCTTCGAGACTCTCGCTGAAGGTTTCTTCAGCCTGGGAGTCCAGGACACATACTACGAGTCGCTGAGCGGGCTGGGTGCTCGCGCCAGAGTCGACGTTCTGGCTGCGTTGCGGGATGTGGCTTACGACTACAGCAGGGATGTTGTGGAACGTGTTTGGGGCCTGAGAGTCTTCGAAAAATCTCTGATGCGCGATGTCCGCCATCCGCGCGCGGAGCTGGAGCGTCTCCACCTCATTGCCCGCGGCCGCGATCGCGTTGTTGATTTCCAGTGGGACTATGTGCCTCCCAAGGCTCATGGCTCAGCGTATGAACCACCTACACTAGGCTTCCGTGCCAGTCCTGCCTCGCTGCCGCCGAGCAACGTGCATGCTCTGATTGGCCGCAATGGAGTGGGCAAGACCAGCATGATGCGCGCCATGGCTAGCGGCGTGGCGTCGGGGAGTATCGAGGTCACCCAGCTCGCTGAACGCACAGCCAGGAGCACACCGAACGTGGTACTGGTGTCCTTCAGTGCCTTTGACGAACTCCTTCATCACCCGGACGCTCCTGCGGGGTTCGCCTACATCGGGCTGCGTGACGGTGAGGAGCCGCAGCGTTTGAAGACGAGCGAAGACCTGTCCGCGGAATTCGCCGACAGTCTCGCTACGGCTCGAATCGGTGCCCGGCGTAGCCGGTGGGAGCAGATTCTGAGCACGCTCAGTTATCCGGAGTCCGGATTCTTGGATGACTACGCAGGCGATCTCGAAGATCTGTTGTCCGAGGGCTCTGACCGCCGGTTCAAGGCCGCTGCGGGGCGGCTCTTTGCACCGCTGAGCTCTGGCCACAAGATCGCCTTGCTGACCTTGACACGACTGGTCCAGGAGGTGACCGAGCGCACGGTCGTCTTCATGGACGAGCCCGAAGCGCATCTACAGCCACCCCTGTTGTCAGCGTTCATCCGTGCGCTGTCTGACTTCCTTTCCGACGTCAACGGGATGGCGGTCGTGGCCACGCACTCACCGGTGGTCCTGCAGGAAGTACCGAAGGCGTGCGTCTACAAGTTGCGCCGCTATGGCGACGTCGTGACAGCCGAACGGCCGCTGATGGAGACCTACGGTGAGAACGTCAGCGCACTCACCCACGAGGCTTTCGGCTTGGAGTCCACCGCCACCGGCTTCTATGCGGCCCTGGCCAAGGAGGTTGCTGAGGGGCGCAGTTATCAAGAGATCCTGGCGGACTTCGAATCCCTGGGCAGCGAGGCCCGCGGCCTGTTGCGCGTCCTCACTCTCAGCCGGGACGGGAACGCCTCATGATTCCGCTCGATCCCCCCGCGATGAAGGTCAAGGACACACTGACCGCTGCCTGCGGGCGGATGCAGAACTCCGTCTTGAGGTTACGGCTCCTGGCCCGTGAGAAGGACCTGTCTGCTGCCGAGAAGACCTATACCGACGCTGCCGAGCACAACGCCCTCTACGCGCTAGCCGTGACTGCGCGGGATGCTGAGGAGCAGATACCCGACCGCGACGGGGAGCACCTCAGGAATCTTTACAGTGCTGGGCTGGTCGGGCGCAAGCACGGGAGAGAGAAGTACGACGAACTCAAGGCCCGCGCGCCGTTCGGGCGTTGCCTGCTGTGCGGCAACAGTGAGATCGGCTCGCTCGACCATCACCTGCCCAAGGACACGCTGCCTCTCTTCACGATTTGCCCGGTCAACCTGGTGCCGGCATGCAGCAAGTGCAACCAGGCCAAAGGCGACCGGATCGGCGCCACAGCTGGCCAGCGCACTCTCCATCCCTACTACGACCGCCCCGGCCAGGCCGGACGCTACCTCTTCGCCGACATCACAAGCTGGCCCGTGCAGTTCCGCATTCAGGCCCTGCCTGTATGGGACGCTGAGCTGCGTGCTCGTGTCGAGCACCATTTCGTCACGTTCAACCTGGCACAGCGCTATGCCGAGTTCTGCATATCCGTGCTGACCGCCAACCAGTGGCTCCACCAAAAGATCCGACGCGAGAGTGGCCTCTCGGCCCTGACTGCACACCTGCAAGAGGACGCTGAGCAGCACGCCAGCACCCATGGACTCAACACCTGGGACACAGCGCTGCGTTACGGCCTTGCCGACAGCAACTGGTACCTCCACCACGGAGTCAACCAGAACCCATAACACGCCACGCTTGTGCGTCGCGACGCATCGGCCTATCGGCACCTGGCACCTGGCACCTGTGCGGATGCATCGGCTCGATCTCCAGGGCCGGTTGCCCGCCAGCCAGCGGGTCAGAAGATGCCTTCCGGATCCCGACACTTGGCTGTGGCTCCTTGCCAGGGTCTGGATCAGTGCGGCGTGTGAGAGTGCTGGGCATGACGATGGCGGAGGGCCCTGCGCGAGTGCTGCCTGAGATTGGACGCGACTTGTTCGACGTTCTCGTCATCAGGACCGACTTCAGCGACGACGAGGCGTGGAATGCGGTGGTTGGGGAGTTGCGCCGCCCGTGGGGGCCAGGCGGTGAGACTGCCGCAACAGTGCAGCTGGTCGAAGCGCCCCCTTGGTCAGGAGCAACGCCCGACGAGGTTCTTGCCGCCGTGGTGGATGGGGACCTGACTGTCGTCTTCCTCGCTGACCGCGACACGATGAAGTCGCCGGAGCAGGCGTTGCTGGCTCTGTCGACACTCTGGGAGGACGTGAGTGGCCTCGACCCCGTCTATTACCAGGAACTCATCGAGTCGCCGGAGCCCCGTGAGTTTCGAGCCGTGCCCGCCGCGGTACACGGCGTCCAGGCTGACCTGACGCTCGGCAACGTGGACTTGGCAGAGTACGCTGCGGCTGCTTCCGCAGAGCCTGATCAGGTACTGCGGCCCATCTGACGGCAACAGTGGTGGCCGTTTCCTCGGCAGAGGACGGGTTGGGCTCGTTCATCCCGCACCCCCTGACAGGGGGGCGCGAGCCGATCAGGACTGCTCGGCGGCGACCTTCCGCAGCCAGCGGCGCGTCTGGCGCCGATTGGCCAGCAGCACCACATCGGCGCCGGAGCCGAACTCCTCGATCTTCGCCATCACGCGGGGTCGCATCTTGCGTCGGTACGTGGCGACGTACTTGATCACGCCCCAGTGGATGCGGTTGTACACCCCGTTGCCCTTATGCCCGGCCCCGTGCCGGATCTGCCGGGAGAAGATCCCGTACAGCGCCGCCACGGTCGACACGTCCATCAGGATCACCGTGTTGCAGGCTTCGAGCCGTACCCGCAGCGTCGAGTTGTAGTTGCCGTCGATCACCCACCGCGGCTGCGCGACCAGCTCGCGCTGCACGTCGGTGAACTTGTCCATGGGCAACGCGTTCCACTCGTCGTCGTAGAACGCGGCGTCCAGGTGCGTCACCGGGGCGTCGAGGATCCTGCCCAGCTCGCGGGCCACGTGGGACTTGCCACTGCCTCCGCAGCCGACGATGGCGACCTTCCTCATGGTGCTCCAGCGTAGAGAGTTGAGGTGATCGGCGAGCCAAGTCGCGGGCCGTGTTGTGTCTGGCCTCTCTCCTACCTGTTCAGTTCGTCGCTCAGAGAACCCTCTACCGACGATGAGCGTCGCCACGCGCCCTGGCTCCCCTGGTGCTCGACGCCGTGCAGGGCGGGCTGCTCTGGCTGCCCAAGCGTTACACCTGGACCCTGTGCGCTAGTCCCTCCTGCTGAGGGTGGGTGCGCCCGACGCTGGCGCGGATCACCTCGTCGCTGCCCCGCAACGCCTCTGTCATCCTTACGAGCCAGGGCTCGGGGAGGCTGCCGCTCCCCAGTGCGCATGCACGGACAAGCCGTCGGGCCGCCTCGACCTGGCGCGGCTCGGCGAGGCTGGTGAACCGGTGGTCAGCCAGGCACTCGCGGGCGGCATAGCCGTCGGTCGCCACGGCGGCCCGGCGGTGGAGCTCTGCAACCATCCGGTGCGCTGCGTCTTCCTGGTGCGGCTCCAGCAGGTCCAGAATCGTCAGGCCGAGGCGCGTGTCGAAGACGGTCATGCCTTGGTCGGGTTGGTGCTCGACGTAGTCCTCGACCAGCGTGTCGAGGAGGGGTACGGCCGGGCCGCGAAGGGCCTTTTTGCACATCACGTCGAGGCAGCCGGTGACGGCGTTCTCCCAGCGTTCTCCGGGTGTGGTCATGGTGATGAGCGCTGCGGCGTCGATGGGGGTGCGGCTGAGTGCGGCCAGGAAGGCGACCTGGCGGCCGTCCAGCATGCGCTGCCCGATGCCCCGGTGTTCCTCGATGTGGGCCAGCGCCTCCGCCCAGCGGCCGGCCGTGGTCAAGGTGCGGGTGCCGTCGGCCAGGACTACCTTCCACAGCCAGGTGCGCACCTCGTGGCGGTCGGTGTCGGTGAGGGTGAGGTCGGCCGGGACGTGGACTCCCTCGAACTGAGCGCTGGTGCCGTTGGTGACGGCGTCGAAGAGGTGCAGCAGACGGTGGCGCCCGTCGTCGGCGGCGCCCGCGCGGATCTGGAGGCGGGCGAGGTTCACCACGGGTTCGAGGGCGCGGATCGCGGTCATGCCGGGCAAGGGAGCGGCGTGGAGGTAGGCGGCGGCGTGCTGGTGGCACATCTTCCGCGCGAGGTCGGGGAGCTCGAGGTCGGAGGCGATGAGGGCGGCCTGGTTGTAGACGGCCGAGGCGAGTCCCTGGTCCGCCTTTGCGGCTGCGGCGTCGGCGAGTTCGACCAGGCCGTGCACGCGCCGGGGCAGGGGCAGACAGGCGGGTCGGAATCGGTAGATGAGCGGGAAGCGCTGCGCTATGGGTCCGTTCAGGTCCATGAGGTCCCCCGGGGGTGAAGACGACGAGGAGCGGGGAAGGGCCGCGGGGGGGGGGGCCCGCCCGGGGGGGGGGGCCCCCCCCCGCGGCGGCGGCGGGGC